>JASHYD010000217.1 GCA_030043175.1 Xanthobacteraceae bacterium
AGGGGCGTCCAGTCGCTGGAATTCGATCCGGACTACCGCGGCAAACACTTACAGCTCGAGTTCACCGTCGACGACGAGGGCGTCTTCACCATGCCATGGAAGGCGACAATAACTTACGCGGTCCCGTCAGGCCTTTGGGAGGAACATGTCTGCGCGGAAAGCCGGCTGGGGTACTTTTCCATTGGGAGGGAAGCAGCGGTTCCGGTCGCCAATACGCCAGATTTCTGAGTGAGCGGTGACCATTCCGCTAGACCCCGGCAGGTTGAAGCCTCTCGTCGTCGCCCGCGAATCGAGCTGCAACCGGCCTGGCGATACCCCGGCCGGAAAATGCATCGAGACTGAAGGCGACGACGCACTTTTTTCAACTTTGGCCCAGGCATCGACATTACCGCCGACGCGGCCGGAGCCGTGGTTGAGTGATGACGGCGGGAATGCGCAACTCGCCTGCGAGCGTTGCGTTGCGGCCGGCGGTATCTGAAACGTTTGATTGAGCCGGGGCATCGACGGGTGACACTAATTCCATCGACGGGGATGGCAAACCGCGACGCCTTGGACGGCACAATCTGCAAGTTCGTCTCCCGCACCGCCCGCTTGTCACGGGACTTTATCTGCGTCACCCAAGTGTCGCATAGTGGTGGCAAATTCGATGTTCCAGCTTTTCGCTCCTGACGAAGCAGTTTATGTGAATACGAAAGCCACTGTCCCGGAACCGATATCTCATGGATGTCTGCGGCAGGTAGAAGTAGCCGATGAAGGAGCGTAAGGGCAAATCTCGCGTACCGATCCTCGCGGCCGGCGGAATTGTGCTGCGTAACGATGGCAGACCACAATTCGCGATCGTGCGATTGCGTAAACCGGACTCGTGGGGGCTCCCCAAGGGGAAGCTCGCCGCCGGGGAGCATGCCATGGCCGCAGCGCGCCGCGAGGTGTTGGAGGAAACTGGACACCGCGTGACGATTCATGAGTTCCTCGGCACGCTGGCTTACGAAGCGAGCCGGCGGCCAAAGGTCGTCCAGTTCTGGCGCATGCAGGCGGTTGGCGAGCCGATTGCCGATCTGATGCGCGACGTCACGGCGGTCGACTGGCTTGCGTTGGAGGATGCCATCGACCGGCTCACCCATCTGCGCGAACGCGTGTTTCTCGAACAGGTCGGACCGATTGCACTCAAGTTGGCCGAGCGCTCCGCGCGCCACCCAGCTTCCAGGGCACAACCCGCCAACCACGGCGGCGTCCAGGGCGGGGCGTCGGCTCCTTGGCTGCGCACGATCGCATCGGGCGTGCCGCTCGCGCCCGTTGCCAACGGCAATGCCGAGGAGGGCAGGGAGTGGGGCCGTCCAATCGAGCCGGACCTGGCTGAATGCAGCCCTTTCCCACCTCCGGACACTGATGTGTCGGCGCCGGATGTGCCGCCTGCGCAAATGGGAGAAGGCGAGGGGACCGAAACCGGCGCCGGCCAGCCTTTGATCGAAAAGACCTTGGTCAAAAAGACCTGGGGTTGGCTTCGCCATGCCGCCATGCTGCGCCGGCAACCGCTCGATTGAGACCCCTCCCCGGCCAGCGCGAGGGAATGCTGCGGGTGCAGCGGGTGGGGTTTTCACCTAGACGCATGTATTATGCTGCGCCGCGGCATCCCCTGTTCGCGGCCACCAAGTGATTTGGTGGGGCAGCGCAACCGATTATTCACGCTGCGTTCAACAAATTTCTGCCAAATTGGCTGGGCTGGTTAGGTGAGGTCGTGTAGATTCCGGCGGGTGTGTCGGTCTTCTGCACATACCTTAAGGGGGCGCACGGCGGCTTGGGGGCATCCGAGATATTCCGTACCGGCGCGTGGATGGATAGACTTGGTTTGACAAAAACCTAGGTGAAATCGAACGATCGCGACGCGATCCGTCCTGAACGAGGTAAGAACATGAAGTCAACGATGACCGCTATCGCCGCCGCAGGTGTGCTCGCGCTTGCCGCGGTCTCCGCTCCCAATGACGCCTACGCGGGCTGCCGCGGCTGCGGGCTTGGGTTCGGCATTCTTGGTGGCCTTGCGGCCGGTGCCATCATCGGCGGCGCGATTGCGAACTCGGCCTATCCGGCCTATGCGATTCAGCCCGGCTACGTGGCCTATCCCGCCTACGCAGGGCCCGTTCCGGTCGGATGCCCGGGCGGCTATTGGGCGCGTCGGCCGTTGCTCGACCAGTGGGGCAATGTCGTCGGCTACTCGCGTCCGCGGTTCTTCTGCCCGTAACAGCTGACACCACAAAGCCTAAATTCGCAAAGCAACACCGGCCGGTTTGCCATGACCGGCCGGTTTTTTGCACTCTCGAGCGGATCGCGGCATTTTGATCAGCGTTAGCATTTGTCACAGCGGCGCACCGGAATCGGCCATGGTTTCCGCAAAGTTCGCCTCGACTTTAAACAGGCGTGACAAGCCCATCCAGCCCTGACAAGAGCGTGGCATCCCACTCCCTACCCTCCCTCGCAAGCGTGGAAGAGCAGAGAGGGGCAGCGCCCAAGGTGGGGCGGGCGCGATTGCTGCACGTCTCGCGTGGTGCGGCATTCACCGCCAGGCAGCACCACGTTCACATGACGCGCGGGAGGTAGCTATGAAAGATAACAGAGTTGCAATTGGCGTAATCGTGTTGGCCTCGGTGGTGGCCCTCGCGAGTCCCTTGACCGCGCACGCTCGCGGCTTTGGGGGTGGGGGCGGCCATTTCGGTGGCGGCGGACACTTCGGCGGTGGCGGCATGCACCTCGGCGGTGGCGGAATGCACCTCGGCGGTGGCGGAATGCATCTGGGCGGCGGCGGCATGCGTCTCGGCGGCGGTCGCATCGGGGGCGGTGCGGGCACCCGGCCCGGCGGGCTTTCTTCGAGCAGATTATCGCGCGGCCCGGGCCGTGGTGTGCAGACCGGGCTCGGGGGCCGCGAGTTGCAGGGCGGCCGCTCTTTTGCGAACACGCACGGCTTATCGCGGGGGCGCGGGATGCTCGCGACACGCGTTGCACCGGGGTTTTCGACGCGGACCTTCGCTCGCGAGGCGTTCGGGCGTAACGGCTTCGGGCGCTTCCACCGTTTCGGTGTATTCGGCTGGTTCGGTCCGGTGTTCTGGCCATACGCCTACAACGATATCTATTGCGATATTTTCTGGGGCTATTGGGGTTACGGCTGCGCCGATCCTTATTGGAGCCTCGCCTACGGCAACCCGTTCTGGGACTATGGCTACGGCGATATCTATGGCGGGCTGTTCTCCCCGTTCGGCTTCGACGACCTCGCCGCGTACATGCCGAGCGGTCCAAGCGATGGGCGTCGCGCGCGGTCTACCGTTGCATCGTCGTCGCAGATTGCTGCCCAGATGTGCGGCGACGACACCAAAGAAGTTGCCGGCTGGCCGATCGATCGCATCCAGCAACTGGTGTCCCCTGATGAGCAGCAACGCATGGCGCTCGACGAGCTTGCTGACGCCTCGATGAAAGCGGCCCAGACCATCAAGACCGCGTGCCCGACATCGGCGGTTTTCACGCCGACAGGGCGGCTCGCGGCTATGCAACAGCGGATCGAAGCTATGGAACAGGCGGTCGATGAGGTACGAGGGCCGCTCGATATGTTCTATGGCGATCTGACGGACGAGCAAAAGGCGAAGCTCAACGCGGCAAATCAGGAGACGGCGCAGCGGAATGCGCGTCCTCAGGGACTGACCCAAAGCTGCACCAAAAACACCGCGACCGACTGGCCGGAGGCTCGGATCGAAGCCGCGGTGCGGCCAAACGAGGAGCAACTGGGCAAGCTCAAGGCTCTGCAGGATGCGGCGACGCAGGCAGCCGAGCAGCTTGCAGCCTCCTGCCCATCCGAGATGCCGGCCACCCCGCCGGCCCGGCTCGCCGCCGTCTCAAAGCGGCTCGACGTGATGCTTGGGGCCGTGAAAAGCGTGCGCGGCGCGCTCGACGACTTCTACGGCGATCTCAGCGATGAGCAGAAGGCGCAGTTCAACAGGATCGGGCAATCGCGCAGCGCGGAACGCTAGGAAGCAGCTTAAGTCAAGTTTGAACGCACTCGAGCCTCGTCGGCCGGCCCCAGCGCCGGCCGATCTTTCTGCAGCTGCGGCCCGCGCGGCGAAATCCCGTGACCGCGATAGCCGCTCGGGGACGTCGCTGCGCTCTATCGCGCTGTCGCTCACCGCACCGCGGCGGCGGCCGGGTGAGCGCGCATGTGGGCAAGCACCGCGGATGTCGGCCAGCAGTCGAGCTTGAGGCCGTTGGCCTTCTGGTAGGCGCCGAGGGCCGCGCGGGTTTTCATGCCGGCCTTGCCGTCGATCTTGTCCTCATAGAGCCCGCGCGCCGTCAAATCTTTCTGCATTGCCTCTACGTCGGCAGTGTGCATCTGCGCGCCTTTACTCCACGGCGTCTCAAAAGGCCGGGCGTCGCCGATACGGTCGCTGACATGGCCGACGAACAGTGCGTACAGATCGGAAAAATTATAGTCCTTGATGACGAAATAGTTTTTCGTCGTCAGAAACGCCGGGCCGTAAATTCCTTCGGGCTGCAGGACAGAGGCGGTCTCGGCAAGCTCGTCAGCACGCAGCCGCCGCCCGTAGGCAGGAATAAAGCCTGCCTTCAGCCAATCGCCGATCGGCCGCACCACCTCGGGCACACCCTGCGTGCAATCAAAGCTCTCCGGAGCGTGCACCTCGTAGGCCCAATGCTCGCCGGGTTGCCAGCCTTTGTCGGCCAGCTGCTTGGCGGCCGAAGCCAGCGCGTCCGGCACCGAATGCCAGATGTCGGGGCGACCGTCGCCGTCGAAGTTGACGGCATATTTGTAGAACTCCGATGGAAGGAACTGGGTGAGTCCCATCGCGCCTCCCCAGGAGCTGCGCAAATCCGCAGGCCGGACGCCGTCCTCCAGCATCTTTAGGGCGAGCAGGAATTCCTGCCGGAACATGTCCTTGCGCTTGCCCGCATAGGCTTGCGTCGCCAACACCTGAATGGCGCTCTGCCCCGAACTGTGGGTGCTGAAATCGCTTTCCCGGCCCCAGATCGCAAGCACGACGTCGCCGGGCACGCCGAATCGGTGTTCGATGTGTTCAAGTACGGGGCGGTATTGTTCCCGCAGCTTGGTCCCTTTTGCGGCGAGTCGGGAAATCGTCGCTTCTTTGAGGTAGTCGGCAGGCGTTCGAACGAATTCGGGTTGGCCGGGCTGCGGCGACTCCGGCCGGCCCTGGATGGCGAGGTCAGGCAGCGAAAAATCCGGCTCCAGTCCGCGTGTCGCGGCCTCAAAGGTCGCGCGCGATACTCCCATCGCCTGCGCCTCCGGCCATAGCGAGGCGAGCCATCGTGTGAACGCGGCGTCGGCGGCGAAGCTAGGGGTCGCATTGGCTAAGGGCAGCGTCGAGACCAGAGTGAATAGAGACAGAACAAACAGGACTGCCGTCAACTTCGGCGGGGCGGGGCGGAATTTACACAAGCTGATATGTACCTTCATAGCACCTCTTCGCATCGCCCCAACTTCTACGAGCTCGGGCGAATCGACAGCCAAAGGGTGCCGGCGGACAATTCCCCGAGAACGCGCGCTTGACCCCGTGTGTCGCGAAAATTTCCAGCAATGTCAATCCCCTGCGCGGTTTTGATGCGTTCCATAAGGGGCGCGATTGTGCTTTAAAACCTAGGCCTGCCCGTGAACACCGAATCTGCTCCAAGTTTGCAGCCTGTTCGCGCTCGCGAATGTTACGTCATTGTGATGATGATAGGCCCTGATATCGTTTGAACGAAGTTCTCTGGTAGTGGGCAAAGCGCCCGGAGGGCTCACACATGGCAAGCTCCCCTAACCGCGCGCCATGTGCTTTAAGATTTCTGCGCCGCGCCCTTTCGCGCCGCCAGCAGGTCCGCCATAGCATCGACCGCCAACGGATAGCCGTTCACGCCGAGGCCGCAGATGAGCGCCGTGGCCGCGAAGGTCACGTAGGAGTGGTGGCGGAACGCCTCGCGGTTATGCGGATTCGAAATATGCAGCTCGATGATTGGCTGTTTGACCATCTTGAGCGCGTCGAGGATCGCGATCGAAGTATGCGTGAAGGCAGCTGGGTTGATGATGATACCGTCGGCGCCGTCGATCGCGCCGTGGATCCACGTGATTAGCTGCGCTTCGCTGTTCGACTGATGGAATGCGATCGTAAGGCCACGTTTCTCTGCGCGCAGCCGGCACAACTGTTCAACCTCCGCGAGTGTCGTTGAGCCGTAGATGTGCGGTTCTCGGGTGCCGAGCAGATTGAGGTTGGGACCATTCAAGATCAGGATGGGCTTGCTCACGGGAGCCTCGTTTCGAAGGCGCTGGCGCAGCGTAAGACGTGGGACGTTTTATCCGCCGGCCAACGCTTCGAGGCGAACCTATAGCCGATCCCGCTCAGACTGAAACATGACTTCGGGCGTCGCCCCGTTCGACCCGCGGGCGCAGATGCGCGCAAGGCGGCACTCTCTCCCGATGGCCTGAACCCCGCGCCGGAACCCGCCGAAGCGAAATCTAGCGCGGCGAGTGCGGGTTGCGGTTCAGCGCAACCGGATTCGTGAGCGGGGTGGGTGGCGCGCCGCCGCCTCAAGGCGCGCCGACCATGCCACGATTGGTGAGCGCGAAGCGTCCCTTGAGCTTGGCGACCTGCCTCGCCAGCGTCGCCGCCGATCGGAATTTTTCCCTGGGGCGGACCGCACCAGGGCCCTTGCGGATGTTATCGAACTTTACGGCGATTGGCGGTTTCCGAGGCCGTCGCCGCCGACGCTCGCGGTCGAGATCACGTTGCGAAAGCCTTGCGAAACTTCTTTCTGCACAAGCCAGCCTTCAATCGACGAGCGCTAGGCCAGGAAGGTCGTAGACGCTGACCTTGCGGCATGTGTCAGTCAGGATGTGCAGCTCGGCACCCCGGCCAAACACGCACGTTCGTGACGGAATCTCGCTCCCGCCCGCATCAGGCGGTACGTCCGGATGACGACGAGTCTATCGCCGTCAAGAACGCCACAACCAGTCGCTGTCACGCGTCGACATCGCCGCCATAAAGGGCTACACGGGTTCTGGCCACCGCTAGCGCGCGGGCGCCTTGCACCTGGTTGCGCCAAGCCGCGAGCATGCCATCGCGCATACGTTCGTCGTCCGCGTGGACCACAGTGCGATGACTTCACCGCGCCGGCCGTCCGATGCACACACGAGCACGTCACGTTCGTTCTTGCAAAATACTGCAGCGACGAAGTGCTGAACTAAGCTTTGCGCTGCGAAACTAACGTTCCATAAACAGTTTACAGTATTTTTCATTATCTGACTGACATTTAAGTTTTTTTCTCTGCCCCTTTAATATTCAATCAGTATCCATAATCCTAGGGAGAAAGCAGGGAGTGCCTTACGATGCTTGACATCACGGGGCCGGATGCAGCAGTGCTCTTGATTGTGATTACTGCCATTTGCGTATTTGCAGTCTGGCACTTCTGGCCGCGCGTGGGCGGATAGACGGTGGCACGCCCCGATGCCGAGCGCCTCGGCGATAACGGCTACGGACCGGATTAGCCGGTCGAATTCCCACAAAATTCGCTCCACCTATGTCCGAACTCATCCTCGCTGTTCACAACGGCCCGCATGATGCGGTGGCGGCCGTGCTGGTTGACTACGATCTGAAGGCGGCCGTTCAGCTCGAACCCTTGACCCGCGTCAGGGCGATGGCGGCTTTCCTGACCTGTCGATTGAGGAAGCGCTTGGCATCGTCGGTGCGACGCGGCGCGACGTCGACGTACTTGCAGTCAGCCGTTCCGCTTATCCGGTGCAGTACTTCCGTCACTTCCGCGGTTGGCGGTGGCTGCGCGAGCAGTGGCGGACCCATGTCGAAGGCAAGAAGCTGCGATGGGTTCCGCGAGAGACGGTGCGTGCGAACAGCGCCAACGTGGAGGATTTCTTTGACGTGGCGTCGCGGCGGCGCGATTGCGGGTTGCGCGACGATGCTATCGTGCATTTCTACAATCATCATCTGGCACATGCACTGCCGACACTATTCTACACCGGATGGAGCGAAGCGCTCCTCGTGACCTCCGATGGGGGCGGCGACAACGTCAGTTATAGCCATCGTCATTTCGCCAATGGCGAGAATCAAGACGATCTATGGCGGCGACGAGTGCCTCACCACGCCGCCGCCGATCGATAGTCTTGGTATGGCCTACGCGGCGGCGACACGCGCCTTGGGCTTTCGCGACAGCCGGCATGAGGGGCAAGCTGACCGGCCTTTCGGCCATGGGGAAGCCGATTTACGCCGAGCAAATCGGAGCGCATTTCCATGTCGACCAAGCCGGCCGGGTTCATTCGAATTTTCCCAGCAACGGTGCAATGTTCGACCTCTTGCGCGACGTGGCACGCAATAGCCGGCGCCAGGACGTTGCCGCCTCGATTCAAAAGGTGCTGGAAGACACGATGCTGACTTCCGTGCAGCGTCTGCTGTGGCACAATCCGGCGCGCCGTCTCGGCGCTTCGGGTGGCATCTTCGCGAACGTGCGCCTCAATCGCTTGCTCGCCGAACGGCTTGGCATCGACGAAATTTTTGTGTTCCCGGCGATGGGGGACGAACGATTACCGGTAGGCGGGGCCCTCTCGTATCTGCTTAAGCGAGATGGAAGCGGACATTGGCTCACTCAGCGACGACGTCTGAAGGATCTCTATCTGGGCCGCGACTACAGCAAGCAGGCCGATGACGTCCTTGCGGCGATTGCCGGCCTCAGGCAGCTCCACGGCGATCCGATCCGAGCGGCCGCAAAACGCCTCGCCGGCGGCGAAATCGGTGCGATCTATACCGGCCGCATGGAGTATGGGCCGCGTGCGCTCGGCGCCCGTTCGATCCTCGCTAATCCGTGTCGGCGAGAAACGCATGACCTTCTCAATGAGCGGCTTGATCGGACTGAGTTCATGCCATTTGCTCCCGTGATCCCAGAGGAGAAGGCGGCCGAAGTGTTCGACATCAACTCCGCTAATGCCTATGCGTGCCGTTTCATGACGATCACGTGCGAGGTGCGGTCCGCCTGGCGCAAGCGCATCGCGGCCGTGGTTCATATGGACGGCTCGGCACGACCACAAACGATCGCACGTGATGCCAACCCGCTTTATTACGACATCGTTGCTGCATTTGGCCGCGAGACGCGCATTCCGGTCCTCGTTAACACCAGCTTCAACGTGCATGAGGAGCCCATCGTCAACACACCCGGCGAATGCGCAAAGGCGCTCTTGGATGGGCGCATCGACTTCGTCGTAACGCAAGGGGCGGTTTACGAAGCAGCCGCGTCCAGGAACAATGAACGAAACCAGGCGAGATTTTCAGCGGCTGGATCCCCATATTTGCTTTTACCGGGAACTGGAATCGACACCGTTTCGACGTCAGTTTCCGTTTCGGACGGGTGAGCGCGACGATGCCGAATTTCTTGACGGCGACTGGTGTCGACGTCTTGGGGTCTTGGGGGTTGCTTGGCCGCGGATCACCTGTTGGTCTCGCGTCTTGCTGCCCCGTGAAGGCCGCAAGCTGGCATGCAGCCTTGAAGGTAACCGGCGGGGTTGCGAGTGCTCGACGCACCGCGAGATTTAAGTCAGTGTAGCCGGGGGGCATACGGCCGCTGCGCTGACGCCTCCGTTAAGCCTTGAATGGCTCTGCCGCGTGATTCGAGGTGGGGACTGACGAGGGCGGATGGACTATCGTCTTGTAAGCAATTGATAACACGATTATTCGGGAGGAACCTTTGGGAGCCGTGATCCGCATCATCGCCATTGCGGTGCTCGCAGCACTGTCGGGCTCGCCTGCGCACGCCGAAGGCTACCCGTCGCGGCCGATCACCCTGAACGTGCCATATGCGGCCGGTGGACCGCTGGACGTGATGGTGCGGGTCGTGGCAGATGGCCTGCGGGCAACGTTGGGCCAGCCCATCGTGATCGAAAACGTTGCCGGCGCCGGCGGCAGCATTGGTGTCGGCCGTGCAGCGCGGGCTGCGCCGGACGGATATACAGTCAGCGCCGGCAACTGGAGTACGCACGTCGCAAACGGCGCCATCTACGCGCTGCCGTATGACCTGCGCCACGACTTTGCGCCGGTGTCGCTCCTCCCCTACGAGGCCAACGTAATCATCGCCAGGAAAGACTTCCCAGCGAACACTCTCGGCGAGCTGATCGCGTGGCTCAAGCAAAATCCCGACAAGGCATCGGCCGGGACCAGCGGCATTGGCGGCCCCTCCTACATGGCCGCTGCCTTCTTTCAGATGCGGACCGGCACACGCTTTGCGCTCGTGCCCTATCGTGGCGCGGGCCCCGCCCTGCTAGACTTGGTGGGGGGCCAATTGGACATCATGAGCACCGGCCCGGCGATCGCCTTGCCCCACATCCGCGACGGCACCGTCAAGGTCTACGCGGTTACCGCCAAGCTGCGGATCGCCGCGGCGCCGGATATTCCCACCACCGATGAGGCTGGATTGCCCGGCTTTTACTTCTCCGCCTGGGCCGGGCTGTGGGTTCCAAAGGGCACGCCGCGCGAGATCATCGATAAGCTCGATGGGGCCGTACGTGAGGCCTTGGCCGACCCCACGATACGACGGCGTCTTGCCGTGCTTGCCATCGAGGTGCCGCCGCCCGCCCAGCTCGGGCCGAAGACACTCGGCGCCCTCCACGAGGCAGAGATCGACAAATGGTGGCCGATCATCAGGGCGGCGGGAATCAAAGGGGAGTGATCGTTGGGGATGCTTGCGTCTGCAGGCAAGTCCGGCTTGAGCCGGGGCGCCTTTCACCGCCAGCCAAGCGCAAGCGCTCTGGCCGGAGCACTTGGCGACGAACCAGTAGATTGGCCGCGAGGCGACCACAGCGGCTATTTGGCGTATTTTTTTACGGTTCAACTCGCCGCGCTGACAGTGTGGTGGGGGTTTGGCTTGCCGGCGCGGCTTGTCTCATCACGCACGGATACTTCCCCGGCTTGGGCTGAATTATCGCCCGGCTTCGCTTGGAACTAACGGCGAGTTTGTGATGATCGACAAGAGCATCGCCAAGAACGCCGTCGCGCAGAATCCACAGGACGCCGCCGCCAGGAGTCATGGACGCGGTCACTCCACCTGCGCGCCCGAGGCCTTCACCACGGCGGCCCATTTCGGAATCTCGCTCTTTATATATGCAGCGAATTCCTCCGGCGTGCTCGAGCTGACCTCGACGCCGAGATCATGGAGCTGGCGCAGCGTATCGGCCTCCTTCAAGGCCTGTACGGTGGCGCGATTGAGCGTATCGATGACGCCGCGCGGCGTACCGGTGGGCGCCACCAGCCCATGCCAGGTGGTAGCATCGAAGCCCGGCAGGCCGAGCTCCGCGACGGTCGGCAGGTCCGGCATCAGGGAGAAGCGCTTGAGGGTTGTCACGGCGAGCGGCCGCAGGGTGCCGGATTTGAGAAACCCAATCACCGAAGCCGAGGTCGCGAACATGAGCTGCACGTGCCCGGCGATTAGATCCTGCAGCGCCGGGGCGGCGCCCTTGTACGATACCGACACGATATCGACCTTGGCTTGGGATTTGAACAGCTCCGCCGACAAGTGTGCGGCGGCGCCGAAACCGGAATTGGCGTAGTTGAGCTTGCCGGGATTGGCTTTAGCGTAGGCGATCAACTCCGCCATGCTGCTGATGCCGAGCTTCGGGTTCACCACCAGGATGTTGGGTTGCGACCCGATCAGGCTGATGGGCGCAAAATCTTTGCCGCCGTCGAAGTTGAGCTTCTTGAACAGGCTTTGATTGGTGGCTAGAAGCCCATTGTTGCCCATCAGCAGCGTGTAACCGTCAGGCGTCGCGTGGGCGACGGTTTCAGCCGCGATGTTGCCGGCGCCGCCCGGCCGATTGTCGATGACGAACGGCTGCCCGAGGATTTTTTCCAATTGTCGGCCGACGATGCGGGCGAGCACGTCGCTCGGCCCGCCAGGCGTGAAAGCGACGACGAGGTTGACCGGGCGCGTCGGATAATCAGCGGCGCAGGCCGTGCCGGCACAAAGCACGACGGCGGCGGCGGCGATAATTCTGATCATGGGCGACTCCGTCGCGAAAATAGAATGGGGGATTGTAGGATGGGTTGGACGATAGCGGAACCCACCTCTCGGGTTCCCCCGCGCGAGCATGATGATCTCGTTACCATCCCTCACACCGCCGCACCGGGAGAGGGAGCTTTCACCGTCCCGCCGCATAGCCCTGCATGCCGCGTGGATTGGCGGCCGCCTTGCGGCGGCGGCCCTCGCGGGAGGCAGCGGTGAGGCGGCCTTCCGACCAAGCCGGGCCGGGCTCCACGATATGGCCGCGCTTCTCCAGCTCCTTTCGGGACTCCGCTGGCACGCGGCTCTCCACGATCAGCGCGCCTGGTCGTGCGGTGCGGGGCCAGAACGAGATCGGGAAGTGCTCAGAGTGCCAGGCCGGCGCGTCGATCGCCTCCTGGAGGTTCAGCCGTGCGTGGACATGGCGCAAAAAGAATTGCGTCGTCCACTGGTCCTGCTGGTCGCCGCCCGGGGAGCCCCACGCGAGGTAAGGCTCGCCGTCGCGCAGCGCCAGCGTGGGCGACAGCGTGGTGCGCGGCCGCTTGCCGGGCTTGAGCGAAGCCGGATGGTTCTCTTCCAGCCAGAACATTTGAGCCCTGGTGCCGAGGCCGAATCCGAGTTCCGGAATCACCGGTGATGATTGCAGCCAGCCTCCAGAGGGCGTTGCGGAAACCATATTGCCAGCGCGATCCACAATGTCGAAATGCACGGTATCGCCGCGCATCTCGCCCAGTCGGCCGACGGTCGGCTCGCCGGCCCCCATGGCGGCGGCAGCGGCGCCTTCCCGACCCTCGCCTGCCTGCGTCGCTGCGAAGGAAGGCGGATGCTTGAGCGTGATCACGGCGCCGAAGCCCTCGACCGATCCCGGCTGCAGCTCAAGCGAAGCTGTGTGGTGGATGAGCTTGCGGCGCTCCTCGTTATAAGCGTCGGAGAGCAGTGTCTCTATCGGTACCCGCTCGAATTGCGGATCGCCGTAGAACTTCTCGCGATCCGCAAAGGCGAGCTTGGATGCTTCCACCACGGTGTGGATGAATTCCGCACCCGTGACATCGAGGCCGTCGAGATGAAAGCCCTTGAGCAAGGCGAGCTGCTGCAGCATGACCGGGCCTTGCGCCCATGGTCCGGGCTTGCAAACCGTGTAGCGGCCGTATTGGTAAGTGAGCGGCGGCTCGACAGTCGCTTGCCAGCGCGCCATGTCTTGCCCGGTGAGCACGCCGCGGTTGCGGTGCCCGCTGGTGTCCATGATTTCCTGGCTGCGGCAGAAGCGATCGATTGCCTCGGCGACAAAACCTTGCGACCATATCCTGCGGGCGCGCTCGATCTCCTGCTCGCGGCTGCCGGAGCCGGCCGCTTCGCGCAGCACCCGCTTGTAAGTCTCGGCGAGCGCCGGATTGCTGAACAGCGTGCCAGTCGCCGGCACCTTACCGTCACGCAGATAGACCGCGGCCGAACTCGGCCAATGCTGGCGGAACAGTCTTTCGACGGTGGCGATGGTGGCGTTGGCGCGCTCCACCAGCGGATGGCCCTCGCTCGCATAGAAGATCGCGCCCGCCAGCACATCGGCAAGCCGCATGGT
>JASHYD010000218.1 GCA_030043175.1 Xanthobacteraceae bacterium
GCGCTTCCTCAACTCCGGGCCATGGAGAGCAAGACAGACGGATGCCAGATGACCGAGAGGGATATCGGGAGGCGGGCAATCCGGCTTGCGTCATCTGACCTCTGCTACCGGTCCAGGAGTTTCCCATGATGCGGTTGTTCTCATTCTGGCGCTCGCTCGCGACCTATCGGGTGCGCATCGCGCTCAATCTCAAGGGGCTGACGCCGGATCATGAGATCGACGTCGACCTGATAAAGGGGGCGCAGCACGAAGCGGGTTACCGCGCCGTCAATCCGATGATGGCGTTGCCGGCGCTCATTGATGGCGAAGCGGCGGCCCTGTTCGAGTCCCTCGCCATTATCGAATATCTCGACGAAACGCGCCCCAACCCGCCGCTGTTGCCGAAGGATGCGCGCGGCCGGGCGCGGGTGCGCGGTCTCGCCCAGATCGTGGCGTGCGATTGTCATCCGCTTATCGTGCCGCGCGTGCGCGAGTATTTGGCGCATGAATTTAAGATCGAGGAGCCGGCCCGTATGGCGTGGTGCCGCCACTGGCATTCGCGGGCGCTCGCCGCGCTCGAACTCCACCTTGGCGCAAAGGAAACCGGTCGCTTCTGCCATGGCGACGAGGTGACAATCGCGGATATCTGCCTCGCCAGCCAGGCGGCCGGAGCCAAATTCTTCGGCCTTGATATCGCGCCGTTCCCGAACGTTGCCAGCATCGTGGAGACCTGCCTAAAGATCGACGCCTTTGCCCGCGCCCACCCGCTCCGGCAGCACGGCGCACCGTCCACGTGACGCGCGCGCGGTGGTCCGGATCGCCTGCGATTGATGGAAAAATTTTGCTGCCTGCGGCCAGAATGTTGTTTCTCTTGCCTGCCCGATGAAGCTATGACAACCCCTCCATACCTCGGGCGTCTGGCCCGCCTTGTGGTGGCACAAGCGCACGGAACGCAAACGCGGACGAGCCCGTAGGGTACGGCAGGGGTGTTGGCGTGCTTGTGGCAAGAGTGCCGCCGGCAGGGGAGGATTTCATGGGAGCGAATTTCGGCATCGCGGGTTTGGATTGGCAGCAGCGCGTCAACTGGGACCGGCTGCGCAAATACCGGACCGAACGGGCGCGCGAGATGATGAAAAAGCACGGCCTCGGTGCCCTGCTGTGCATGTATGACGAGAACGTCCGCTACATTACCGGCACGCTCACCCCGGGCTGGAACCGGCTCAAGCCCGGCCTGCGCTACGCCATGCTGTGCGGCGACGGTGATCCGGTGTTGTTCGAGCAGGGAGACCTCGGCTTCCAGGTCGAGCGTCACTCACCGTGGCTGCCAAAGGAAAACATCCGCCACTCCTTCGCCTGGATCAAGGGTGCTGCCGGCCCCGCGTCGACCCAGCAGGTGACCAAGTTCGCCAACGCCATTATCGAAGAAATGCAGCGCCACGGCGTAGCGGGCGAGAAGCTCGGTGTCGATTTCATCGACATCAACATGATCGGCATTTTCAAGGACAAGAACATCACCTGGGTCGACGGCATGACGCCGATGATGGAGGCGCGTGCGGTCAAGAATGTCGACGAGCAGGAATGCATGCGGATCGTCGGGGCGATCGGCGATGCCACTCATTGGGAATGCATGAAGTTCCTGCGCCCGGGCATCACCGAGAACCAGGTGACGGCGCATCTGATGAAGTATCTCTACGACATCCCCGGCATGGAGGACGTCGAGGACGTCATTGTGTCGTCCGGTCCGAATACCTGGCCGAACTGGCGTAACTTTTCCGATCGCATCATCCAACCCGGCGACATCGTATTCATGGACTTGGCCGCATTGACCTGGAACGGCTACAAGTCCTGCTATTACCGCACCTATTGCGTCGGCAAGGAGCCCTCGCAGGAGCAGAAGGACACCTACGAAGAAGCCCTGAAATGGCTCTATGACTCGATTGAAGCCGTAAGGGTCGGGACCACAACCCGCGAGATCGCGCAGAAATGGCCGTCCGCCATGGAGACGTGGGGCTACGAGGACGAGGACCAGGCCGCCGCCAACCTGTGGGGACACGGGCTGGGGCTGGCGCAGTACGATCAACCAGTCATTTCTCGCATTTGGTCGCTCGATCATCCGGTCGAGATCAAGGAAGGCATGACTTTCGCGCTGGAGACGCAGCACGGCAAGCGCTTCCGCTACGGCGTGCGTATTGAGGAGATGTTGATCGTGCACAAGAATTCGATCGAGATCGTCTCCAACTTCCCGGTAAAGCAGATCACGGTGGTCGACCCGCTGCCCGGCTATGGCGACCACGTGAAGTAACCCAGCAATCGCAGCGAGCCCAGCCCGGATCGAGCGGATCAACATCCCGGGGCTGCCCTCTCCCCAACACTGTCCCCGGCTTTCGATGACGGTCACCCGGTGACAGCGTGAAAGGGTCCTTGATGAGCGCATCGATGGCGACGCGATCAAAGCCGGCGGATCGCTTCATCGTTCCGGTGGAGGACATGTGCGCGGCCGATGCCTCGCGGGTGGGGCCGAAGGCCGCCAATCTGGCGGCGCTTGCCCGTGCCGGCCTACCGACACCGGGCGGCTTTTGCCTGACCGCCGATGCTTATCTCGCACAGATCACGGCGCTCGGCCTCGGCCGGGAGATTGCACACTTCGCGGTGGCCGATCAGCGCGAGCAGCGCAGACTCGCGGTCGAGATCAGGCTTGCGCTCTACGAACGGCCGATCGTGCCAGACATTGTTGAGCCCCTGCGCGATGCCTGGCATGCGCAGCGCGCTGCGATCGGCAAGCCCAGTGCGGTACGCTCCTCCGCGCTGATCGAGGACCGCAGAGGCGCGAGCTTTGCCGGCCAGTTCGAGAGCTTTCTCGGCATCGAGGATGAGGGCGCGCTGGTGACGGCGGCGCGGGCCTGCTGGGCGGCGCTGTGGACCACCAACGCGCGGCGCTCCATCAACAACCATGGCCTGAGCCCTGCCGGCACCGCCATGGCGGTGCTGATCCAACCGCTGATCAGCGCCCGCGCTTCCGGTGGTGGTTTGAGCGAAAATGCCGAAGGCCAGATGGTGCTCAGCGCCACCTGGGGGCTGGGTTCCGCGATCGCCCAAGGCGAGGTCGTGCCGGATCGCATCGTGCTCACGCGTCAAGGCTTCCTTCGGACCAACCAAGCTGGACGCAAGCATCACGCGGACATTTGCCGCCACGGCGCAGGCGGGGACGCCAACACACGCCTCAGGGTTGCCCCGCAGGCGGTACCGCGCGAGCTTGTGGACAAGCCTTGTCTTGACGCCGGCGAAGCCGTTGCGCTCGGCCGCATGCTGCGCAAGGCTGAAGCGGTGCTTGGCCTGCCGGTCGAGATCGAATGGGCGCTTGATGAGGGCGGCTTCAAGCTGCTGCAGGCGCGCCCGCTGCCCCCATCCCGGCCCTCCCCGCGAGCGGAGGAGGTGGTGCCGGACGAGATCTGGCTTAAGCATCCCGGCCTCAATGGCCATCCGGCCGGCATCGGCTGGGGCTCCGGCCGCGCCGTGGTGGTGAACTGCGAATGCGAACTGACCCGCATCGCGCCAGGCGATATCCTGGTAACGCGGGTCGCCGGGCCGGCGCTCAGCCATGCGCTGCCTCGGGTTGCAGGCGTCGTTGCGGAACTGGGCGGTTCGACCTCCCACTTAGCCTCGCTGGCACGCGAGCGCGGCATCCCGATGGTGCTCGGCGTGCATGACGCGACGCGAAAAATTCCCGACGGCGCGCAGGTCGCGGTCGATGGCGTTGCAGGCATCGTGCGGTGGATCGCCCGATGACGCGGATCTTCGTCACCCAACCAGTGTGCGACAGCGCGCTAGCGCGGCTGCGCGCCATCGCGGAGGTCACGTCAAATCCCAATTCCCGGCAGGTGCTCCCGAGGCACCAGCTGATCGATGGCGTGCGCGGCTGCGACATCCTGTTCAGCCTGCTGCACGACCGGATCGATCGCGAGGTGATCGCCGCCAACCCCGGGCTGCGCGCGGTCGCCTCGATGTCGATCACGCCCGATAATATCGACGTGGCGGCGGCGACGGCGCGGCGCATTCCGGTAACGGTGGTGCCAGCGCTTGCGGTCGAATCGACTGCCGATACGCATTTCGCCCTGCTGCTTGCCGTCGCGCGCCGTGTGGCAGAAGGCGACCAGCTGGTTCGCAGCGGAATTTTTCCGGGCTCGCAAGCCAATTACCTCCTTGGGTCGGGCGTTCATGGCAAGACCATCGGTCTCGTCGGCGGGCGCGGCCGCATCGGCCGCGCCGTGGCGGCGCGGGCCCGGGGCTTTTCCATGCGCATTCTCTATTGCGGGCCGCATCCGATGGACAAGGTCGAGGAGGAGGCGCTTGGCGCCGCCTACGTGCCGTTCGACCGTCTGCTCGCACAAGCCGATTTTGTTTCGCTTCACCCAAAGCTGACTGACGAAACCTACCACATGATCGACGCGCGCGCGCTGGCGCTGATGAAGCCGACCGCCTTCCTGATCAACACGGCCCGCGGCGCCGTTGTCGATGAGGCAGCGCTGATTAAGGCGCTCACCGATAAGCGCATCGCCGGCGCCGGCCTCGACGTGTTCGAGCACGAGCCC
>JASHYD010000219.1 GCA_030043175.1 Xanthobacteraceae bacterium
CACGTTGGCGCGCCCCTCGCGCCGGGCGAGCTGCTGGCGAAGCGTGTGCAGCGTCGCGATCGGCCTGTCGCGCGCCTCATCGGCGTAGACCTGGATATCGTCGCCGTCGGCATTGGCGGGCCAGAAGCCGGCAACGCCGCGGGCCGCAAACCAGTTTTCGCGGATGATGCGGTCAAGCAGGGCCGTCGCGTCGTCAAACAGCGCCCGCGCGGCAGCGCCGTATTTGTCGTCGTCGAGGATCGCGGGATATTTGCCGGTCAGCTCCCAGGTCGAGAAGAACGGCGACCAATCGATGTAGGGCGCGAGGTCCGCCAGCGGAAAATCGTGCAGGACTGCTGTGGCTGCGCGCGGTCGCGTCGGGCGGTAGTTGCCGCTCCAGTCGAGCTTGAGGGCATTGGCACGCGCCGCCATGAGCTTGACGCGCCGTTTCTGCTCTTCTCCCCGGGCGTGAGTCTCGGCGATGCGGGCATATTCTGCGCGTATATTGACGATGTAATCTGCGCGCTTTTCGGCCGATAGCAAGGCCGACGTAACGCCGACCGCGCGGCTCGCATCGTTAACATAGACGGTCTGGCCGCGCCGGTAGTTGGGATGGATCTTGACGGCGGTATGCACGCGGCTGGTGGTGGCGCCGCCGATCAGCAGCGGGACGTCGAATCCCTGCCGCTCCATCTCGGCCGCGACATTGCACATCTCATCGAGCGACGGCGTGATGAGGCCGGACAACCCAACGATGTCGGCGTTCTCGCGCTTCGCGGTCTCGATGATCTTCGCGGCCGGCACCATGACGCCAAGATCGATCACTTGGTAATTATTGCACTGGAGCACGACGCCGACGATGTTCTTGCCGATATCGTGGACGTCACCCTTGACGGTGGCCAGCACGATCTTGCCGGCACCGCTCGACACGGCAGCTCCCGTGCGGGCCTTCTCCTCCTCCATATAGGGCATGAGGTAGGCGACCGCCTGTTTCATCACGCGAGCGGATTTGACGACCTGGGGCAGGAACATCCTTCCAGAGCCGAACAGGTCGCCGACAATGTTCATGCCGGCCATCAGTGGCCCCTCGATGACATCGAGCGGCCGTTGCGCGGTTTGCCGTGCAGCCTCAACGTCGGCGGCGATGAAATCCGAGATGCCGTGCACTAGCGCGTGAGCGAGGCGCTTATCGACCGGCCATTCGCGCCAGGCGATGTCAGCAGCCTTGACCTCACCTTTCTGCCGGCGAAATTGGCCGGCAATTGCGAGCAGACAATCGGCCCCGTCGGGGCGGCGATTGAGCACCACATCCTCGCAGGCTTGGCGCAATTCCGGGTTGAGGTCGTCGTAGACGGCCATCTGTCCGGCGTTGACGATGCCCATGTCCATCCCGGCCGCGATCGCGTGATAAAGAAATACGGAGTGCATCGCCTCGCGCACCTGCTCGTTGCCGCGGAACGCAAAGGAGAGATTGGAGACGCCGCCCGAGACGTGAGCGCCCGGCAGATTGGACCTGATCCATCGCGTCGCTTCGATGTACGCAGTCGCGTAATCGCAGTGCTCCTCGATACCGGTGGCGATCGCGAAAATGTTGGGATCGAAGATGATGTCCGCGGGCGGAAAGCCCACCGCGCCAGTGAGGATGTCGTAGGCGCGCCGGCAGATCGCGACCTTGCGCGCGAGGGTGTCGGCCTGGCCCTGCTCGTCGAACGCCATGACCACCACTGCGGCGCCGTGCCGGCGCACGATCCGGGCCTGGCGGATGAACTCCTCCTCGCCTTCCTTGAGCGAGATCGAATTGACGATGGCCTTGCCTTGCAAGCATTTGAGGCCCGCCTCGATCACCTTGAATTTCGATGAATCGACCATCACCGGCACGCGGGCGATATCGGGCTCGGCGGCGATGAGGTTGAGGAAGGTCGCCATGGCATGTTCCGAATCGAGCAAGCCCTCGTCCATGTTGACGTCGATCACCTGCGCGCCATTCTCGACCTGGTCGCGCGCGACCGCGAGCGCGGCCATATAGTCGCCGGCAGTGATCAGCTTGCGGAAGCGCGCCGAACCCGTGACATTCGTGCGCTCGCCCACATTGACGAACGGAATGTCGGGCGTTAGCCGGAACGGCTCCAACCCGGACAGGCGCAACTCGCGCGGGGGATCGGGCGGCCGGCGCGGCGGCTTACCGCGCACCGCCTGCGCGATGGCGCGGATATGCGCCGGCGTGGTCCCGCAACAGCCGCCGACGATATTGACCAGCCCCGCGTCGGCAAATTCCGCCAGTAGCGAGGCCATGAATTCCGGGCTCTCGTCATAGAGGCCGAATTCATTCGGCAGCCCTGCATTGGGATAGGCGCAGACCAGGGCATCGGCGACGCGGGCGAGTTCCGCGATAAGAGCGCGCATCTCCTTCGCCCCGAGCGCGCAGTTGAGTCCGATCGAGAACGGCGCGGCATGGCGGACCGAGATCCAGAACGCTTCCGGCGTCTGGCCGGACAGCATGCGCCCCGACAGGTCCGTAATGGTTCCAGAGATCATGACGGGAACGCTGGCGCCGCGCTCTGCGAATAATTCTGCAATGGCGTAGAGCGCCGCCTTGGCGTTAAGCGTGTCAAACACCGTCTCGATCAGGAGGATATCCGCGCCGCCATCAAGAAGGCTGCGCGCCTGCTCGCCATAGGCGATGCGCAGCTCGTCGAAGCTGATGGCGCGCAGCCCCGGATTGCTGACATCGGGCGAGATCGAAGCCGTGCGGTTGGTCGGCCCGATGGCACCTGCCACGAAGCGCGGGCGGCCGTCTTCGCGCGCCGCTGTGGCGGCCGCCTCTTTGGCGAGGCGGGCGCCGTCAAAGTTGAGTTCGCCGACAAGATGCTGGGCGCTGTAGTCGGCCTGGGCAATCCGGGTCGAGGAGAACGTGTTGGTAGAAACGATATCGGCGCCGGCGCGGAAGTAATTGAGATGCAGTTCGCGCACCGTGTCCGGCTGCGAGAGAACGAGAATGTCATTGTTGCCGCGCAGATCTGCTGGCCAGTCGGCGAAGCGCGTGCCGCGATACCCGGACTCCCCGAGCTTGAGCGCCTGGATTTCCGTCCCCATGGCGCCGTCGAGCAGGAGGATGCCCTCGCCGGCGCGCCGGCGCAGTTCAGTCTCCACCGCGGATGAGGTTAGCGTATTCATGGGCGGATTGCTCACGTCGCGGCGCAGCCGCAGTGTTGCGGCCTTGGAGCGCAGCGAAATCCCGGGCCAGCATTTCGGTTCGGCGCGGCCGATCGCGGATTACGCCATCGTGCGTCGACCGCGCGCGTGAACGTGCTTGCGGCTTTATCCGGGCTGCGAAGATCATGAGCGCTCATGCGGCTTTCTCCTGCGCCCGCACCCCGAGCAGATGACAGATTGCAAACACCAGATCGGCGCGGTTCATGGTGTAGAAATGAAAATCCGTAACGCCGCGATCGACGAGGTCCATCACCTGCTCAGCCGCGACCGCAGCGGCGATCAGGCGTCGCGTCGCTGCATCCGCATCGAGCCCCGTGAAGCGGTCGGCGAGCCACGCCGGAACGCTGGTGCCGCAACGTTCGGCGAACACGCGCATCTGCTTGAAGTTCTGCACCGGCAGAACCCCCGGTACGACGGGAATCGTGATGCCGCGAGCGCGCACGCGATCGAGATAGCGAAAATAGATATCGTTATCGAAAAAGAACTGGGTGATGGCGCGAGCGGCTCCGGCATCGACCTTGGCCTGGAGCATGTCGATGTCGGCGTCCACGGACAGACTGTCGGGATGCTTCTCTGGATAGGCTGATACCGATACCTCGACGTCGGCGATGGCCTTGATGCCGGTCACCAGCTCGGCAGCGTTTCGATAGCCATGTGGATGCGGTGTGTAGCGTTCGGCAATGCCGCCCACCGGGTCACCCCGCAAGGCGACAATGTGTCGGACGCCGGCCGCCACATAGGAGCGGATGACGCTGTCGATCTCCGGGCGGTCGGCAGCCACACAGGTCAAGTGTGCGGCGGGCGCCAACGGGGTCTCGGCGATGATGCGCTTGACAGTCGCGTGGGTGCGCTCCCGGGTCGAGCCGCCAGCCCCATAAGTGACCGAGACGAATGACGGAGCAAGCGGCGCCAGCCGCGCAATCGCCTCCCACAGGATGGTTTCCATCTCGGCGGTTTTGGGCGGAAAGAACTCGAAGGAGACCCGCGCCCGGCGTTGCTGGGGGGCGAGACGGCTGGTGCGCGGCGGCGTCATCGGCTGCATCACGCCACCTCGCGTATGCCGGCAATCGCGAGGCGGGGATCGTGGGCGAGCCACAGGGACACCGCGATCTTTCGTTCCGAGCCGGGCTCCGGCGCGAGGGTCTTGTGCACCACGCCCTCGAGCCCCGCCTGTTCCATCCACTGCGTGACCGTATCGGAGGCGAAGCCGAGCCGGCGATGGGCATATTGTTCGCGCAGGAACTCAAGCTCATGCGTCGCAAAGTCGACCACCAGGAGCCGGCCTTGAGGCCGCAGCAGCCTGGCCGCCTCGCGGATCGCGCGGCCGCCGTCATCGAGAAAGTGCAGCACCTGATGGAGGATGACGACATCAAAGGAGTCGCGCGGCATCGAAAGATCGAAGATGTCTCCCTGCCGGACACTGCAATTGCGGATGCCGGCATGGTCGAGCCGGCTGCGGGCGACCGCCAGCATCTCGCGGCTGAGATCGATCCCGACGCCGCGCTCGATCTCGGAGCTGAACAACTCAAGAATGCGCCCGGTCCCGGTACCGAGATCGAGCAGGGAACGAAACGGGCGCTCCAGCAGCATGGCGCGAATTTCGGCCTCGACCGCATCATCGGCGGCGTGAAGGCGGCGGATGCGGTCCCATTCAGCCGCGTGTCGACGAAAATAGTCCTGCGCCGCCTTGACGCGCGCGGCCCGTACACCGGCGAGCCGTTCGCGATCGCGCGCAAGGATCGGATCGGCATGATCGAGCGCAGCGATGAGATGCGCGACGACTGCGGCCGCCGCACCGTGCTCGGCGCGGCGGAAAAAAGCCCAGGAGCCTTCGCGAAAGCGCTCCACGAGTTGCGCCTCAGCCAGCAACTTAAGATGGCGCGAAATCCGCGGCTGCGACTGGCGCAAGATTTCGGTGAGTTCCGATACGGTGAGTTCGGCTTCGGCCAGGAGGAAGAGAATGCGAAGCCGGGTATCCTCCCCGGCTGCCTTGAGGGTGATGTTCAATTGGTCGAAGGTGATCCGCGCAATCATTGTGGGATCTTTCCCAATCCGGTGGGCCGAGATCGGGGCCCAGTCAACCGTAAATAGACATAAAGATATCTTTATGCAAGTAACTCGGCGAAGATTGTGGGAGTGCGCCCCGCCCCCACCACAGCCCACCCGAATGGAGAACCGCATGGAGGACGAAGAGTTCGGCATCAGGGCCGGCGAGGTCGCCATTCCGTTGCCCGAGAAGATCGATGCTGGCGTCTATTTTATTGGACGGATTCGCACCCCTTGGACCCGTCGGGAGGAATGTCCCAAGAACGCGCGTGAGTCCGCCGCAGTGTGCAGCGTCGAAGTTGATCCGCGCTACGCGGCGGCGCTCAAGGGAGTAGAGAGCTGCTCTCATCTGATTGTGCTCTACTGGATGGACAAGTCGCGGCGCGATCTCGTCCTGCAAGTGCCGCGGCACTACCGCGAAGCTCGGGGCACATTTGCCCTGCGCTCGCCGGCGCGCCCGAACCCGATTGCAATGAGCGTGGTGACCTTGCTGCAGATTTCTGATAGCCGGCTCTCCGTCGTCGGCATCGACTGCCTCGATGGCACGCCGCTCATCGACATCAAGCCGTATTTTGCATCGACAGATTCGGTCCCCGACGCATTCGTGGGGTGGCATGAGGCGCACAAGCGCTGACGCCGGATATGGCGTTCTCGCGTTCGAGCCCCTCGCCGGTACGGTGTAAGATCGGTAGGGCCGCCGGTACATGAATTGCATGTCCGCCGGATACACTGTCTGATGCCAAGGAGCCCTGCCGTGAACCGTGCCGACCTCACCGAAAAAATCCTCGATATCAAGCGCGAGAGGGGCTGGAGCTGGAAGCATATCTGCGAACAGGTCGGCGGCTTTTCGCCGCTGCTCATCACCGGCGCATTACTTGGGCAGATGAAGTTAACCAAGCCGCAAGCCGCAAAGGCTGCTGAGCTATTCGGACTGAGCAATGCCGAGCAGGC
>JASHYD010000220.1 GCA_030043175.1 Xanthobacteraceae bacterium
ATACTTTATGTCACCCGTTGGAGGCGCCTCTTTACATCCGGAACATCCTGTGCTAGAAACTCTAAAGGATTATCGCCGCGTTTGATTTTTTCGAGAATCTGATTCCGCGTCGATTTTGCCATTGCGGCTATCGAAGAGACTACAAATGAGTATTCCATTCTCCTATCCTTCGCCATTCGCGATTATTCGGCAGGCTCCTAGCCATACTTAATAAAGCCCCTGCGTTACGCCTTGAAGCCAATATGGCGTGCGCGCGTATTTTCTCCATACTTTTGGAGGACAACACATGACATTTTGTCGACTTACGGCTGCGGCGTTGTTGGTCAGCGGCATGCTTGCCGACACGGCTACATCGGCGGAAAGCGTGCCGACCCACCACTATGATTCGTACCGTACCGGCTGGAATTCACGGGAAACGACACTCAATCCCTCCGTACTGACGCTAGGTAAATTCGGAGTTCTGAAGAAAGTCGAATTGGACGACCAGAATGATCAAGTCGATGCTCATCCACTGATAGTCGCTGATCAACCAATCGAAGGTAAAGGGACGCACACGGTTGTTTATGTCGCGACAGCAAATAATACTATATACGCCCTCGATGCCTATTCGGGCGCACAACTCGCAAAGCTCCAGACCGTTGATACGCTCGCACCTCCAACGGCGCCTCTTTATTTGGGGGACCACCAGAAGCGTGCAAGGGAGCAAGATTGGCTTGGAGCTTCGGGATGGAAGGAGGCTCAACGTCGACCTGTCTGCGATCGTCCCGCAGCGCGACCTCTGAGTTTGGCACGATCGGCACCGCCTTGTCGGTCAGCGGACACTTCGCCCACCGCGTGATACGAACGCCGCATCCATCCCTATGGGGCAAAGAGCGAGAGCAATAGGATGCTGCAAGTTCCCGCGAGTTTCAGCAAGGATATTCTCCGATTTGTGTCCATGATGACATTGCCCACATGGAGATCACCAAATCATATTTAACCGTCTCCACGGCCTCGGCGGATTGGTGATGCCGCCATCACCTTACGCGCGCTGGACGCAAGACGAAAGTGGTCCCTACAAACAGTGGGTCGCGGATGGGTTTCCCGATTAGGTCCGAAATACGGATTGTGGGATACTCTCAGCCCACAGCACGGGTTGTAAGTTGTAGTTATGAAGGATGGTACGAATGGCAGTATCTTTCGCAAAAGACATTGCGCCCCTCTTTCGAGCTCGGGATATTCAATGCATGAAAAACTATTTCGTTTACCTGGACGACTATAGTTACATGTCGGATGCAGCAAGTGATGCAGATTTCTCCGATCATGCCAATGCGCGGAGCGTTTATGCGCGTCTCGTTGGGACAGTTACACCGCGTATGCCCCAAGGCGGGCCATATTGGCCACAAGAACAACTCGATCAGTTCCAGAGTTGGATGACTGGCGGTTTTCAACCATAGGAGATGCGGTCATGTGGTATAAGAGTAGACGCAATATCCTAGTGGCCTTGCCACTTGCTGTGATGATCTACAGCGGTGCGCAAGCGAGCATTGATGCCGATACAGCTATCAATCATCCTGACCAATTCAACTGGGAGCTTTTCGCAAAAATCAATGCACCTGCGAATGACGGAACAAATAACACGATTTGGGAAACGTGGGCCCGGGATTCCGACACGTTTCCAACATCCCCCAACACAAGTTCACCTCCGATCTGGCCATCTCGGCCCGAAAAAGTGCTTACGGCCAATCGGCAAGTACGCTTCAACCGACAGCAATTTCAAGAGCCGGGGGTTCGTCCATTTATAGGCATTTCTGGGGGGGACGAGGAGGTCAGACGAAATAGATCTACTTTTGATTTCATAATCCAAAATGGATTGTGGTATACAGAGGGAATCGAGAAATACTTCGCTACTGATCGCTCGATTTCTTTTCCGATCGACTCAGTTGAAGTGAAGGCTGAATGGAAGCCGATCAATGAAGCAGAGAAGCCTCATTATCACTGGAATGTAGACTCCCAGCGTAAACTTTACGGATTGGTGGCGCTGCATGTCATCAGTAAGGTCCTGCCTAACTGGACATGGGCCACATTCGAACATACTGACAATCAGAGTCGATGCGATGTTATCGGTTGCGAAGATTCGTTCGGCGCCAAACAACCGATAACGCCGTCCCAGACTGGACGTGGCCAAACTTACCCTGCTTGCGAACCGACTGATGCATTGCTGGCTGTATTCGCCGCCAGTGGCTTGGATAGAAATACCTGGAAGAACTACTGTCTAAAAGGTTCTCAGATCGAGTTTAGAACCGCTGCTGGCATCGATACCCGGTTGGGCAACTCACAAATTGAGCTGCAGTTTATGGAGACCTCTTCCTGCATGACCTGCCATGTGAGGGCTTTCGCCGGGCCCAGTGGAGAGAACGTTTATGGAGCCGGTTTCAAGGGAAGAAATCTGGGATACATTGGCCCACCTGAACCCGATTGGTTCTACGTAACTACCGGGAATGTAAGAAATCGCAAAGGTGTCCAGACAGATTTTATTTGGGCTATTCCATTTTGTGCTAGCTCCCTCACTGCTCCGAACAATAACTGCTTTTGACAGCTTTCGGTCGAGGGATCGTGGCACTCGAGTCGGTTGAGCCGGGAGATTATGCGATACGCACAACACAAAAAATGAGGAAGGCTTAGCGGGCCTTTCTTTATGCTTCCGGCTCGGCTTTTTCGATGTGGAGGACGGAGAATTAAAAATGGCAAAGCGCGAGACAAGACTTATCCAATACGATCCAAATGCTGCGACTACGCGGCCTGGCGCAGTTCAGGTGCAAATCTCTGCAGACACCATCTTGCCGCACACCGACTGGAAACACGCCCGCGATGAATTGGAACGCAAGCTTGGGGGCCATCGAACCCGCGTGAGCGCCTTCGCGACCGCAAAGCCCGATTTTGCCGGCAGGGAGAACATCGTTGGCTTCGGCGTTGGTCTACGCTACGCAGCAAAAGCTCTCACGAGCCAGCTCGCCGTCAAGGTCTTTGTTCGCGAAAAGCTTCCCATGGAGCAGATTGCAGCGGCAGCGCGAGTACCGACACAGGTAGCCGGCTTCGACACCGATGTCGAGGCGATTGGCGAGGTCGTTCTGCACAGCTACACCAGCCGTTATCCTCGTCCCGTCCCGTGCGGGGTGTCGGTCAGCAACGTCAATTTGCCTGGTTCAGGCACGCTAGGTTGTCTTGTCGTGTTGAATAGCGGTAAACTATGTATTTTGAGCAACAACCACGTGCTTGCCAACGAGAACGCTGCCAATATAGGCGACGGGATAATACAGCCAGGCAATGCCGAGCCGGTGGAGGCTCCCGACCAAGTGATCGGCACCCTCGAGAACTTCATTCCGATTCAGGCGACCGGTAATCTTGTAGACGCTGCGGTCGCCTTGACGTCGTTTGCAATGGTGAGTCCAAAACACGTGACTTACCAGCTTGATCCGCAGCCACTTGCGCCAACGATTGGGATGACTGTCGCGAAAGACGGCCGTACTACCCAATCGACAGTTGGTGTGGTTACAGATCTGCATGTGAACATCAGTGTCGCATATGATCCATTTCCAGCAGGGGCAGAGATGCGCGAGCAGATCGGCATTCGCGGCCTGCATGGTCCATTCAGCATGCCAGGCGATTCTGGCTCTTTGATCGTCGCCGCCGCGAGCAAGCAGCCAGTGGCCCTGCTTTTCGCAGGGAGCACTGATAACAGCATGACCTTCGGAAATCCCATTGACTCCGTGAAGGCGGCCCTAGGCATTGATCGTTTCGTCGCGGAGCCGGAATAGCAACAACGTCAGCGCCCCTCTGTCCGAACATCAGAACATCTGGCGCCTTGCCGCGTCTCTGCTGGCCAAATCTGCAAAACCTGCTTACTTAAGGCATAATGCAGGAACAGCAGTTCCACGGACGAGGATCGCACGATGAAGAGTTTCACGTCAGAAGAGTTGGAGCGCCTTCGTAATGAACATGAGCCGTGGCTAACGGCATTGCCTGGCGTAGTTGGCACGGGAGTTGGGATGGATAGAAGCGGCAGAATCGGCCTCAAGGTTTTCAGCAATCGGATGCCTGCCGAGACCCGCAATGCAATCACCCAACGGCTGCAGTCTATCCCCTTTGCGATTGAGGAGACAGGCGAGATTCGCAAGCAGAGTGCATCGAAGAACTGAGCGCCACAGGCAAGTCATGCCTTAGCCCGTAAGGTCAAAAAATTAAAACGGCTGATAGGACGGTCAGTTGTGCACGGCCAGCATAGCGGCGCCGGAAGCGTTCCGGTACATTTTTTGGGGCGATCGCCACCACAGGGGATCGCGCAAAGGGGGCGTTATGGATTGGGCGCGCATCCTGGCCTACGTCACAAGGGCGGTGGACCAAGAGCTGCTGGGCCGAAACGAATATCTGGCCACCGAAAACCGCATCCTGAAAGACCGGCTGAAAGGCCGACTGATGCTCTCGGACGCCGAGCGAGCCACGCTCGGCGAGATTGGTCATCGCCTGGGTCGCAAGGTTCTCGCCCAGGTAACCGTCGCCAGGCCGGACAGGATCCCAAGCTGGTCGCCCGCAAATTCTCTGGCTCGCGGGCCCGTCAAGGTCCGGGCCGACCGCGGCTCAAGCGCAGGTGGAGCAGAAAGCGAATCAGGTGATGGAAGAGCGCATTGCGCGCCGCGCGTCTCGTTGACAATGCCGCGCATCGTCTGACAGAATTCCGGCAAGACAAGCGCGCGAGATAATAGCCGGGCTTGGGGGCAGCGTGCGTCGCGACAAGATTGCACCGCTTCATTTGCCGCGAGACCGGCACCGGCTCCGCCGCCCTCCGCGTAGCGCCGATACATCAGCTTTGTCCACTTCCGCTTACCTGTTGGGAGACCGGCAATGGTGATACGCACAACACTGACTTTTGCGGTCGCGGGCGTGCTTACCCTGATATCGGACCCGGGCCGCGCGGACGATCTTGCTCCGGTCAAGCTCGGGATCGTGAAGTTCGGCTCGGTGGCCGATGTCCGTGTGGCCGACAAGAACGAGATTTTCAAGAAGCACGGCCTCGATCTCCAGGTCATCGAAGTCCCCGCCACGCAGACAATCCAGGTGCTGCAGTCGAAATCCGTCGATATCGCCCTGCAAATTCCCGGCAGCGCCTTTCAGGCCAAGGAGCAGGGCTTCGCCATCACACTGGTAGGCGAGAACGAGACCGCCGGCTCCACGCCGCCCGGCTCGAATGCCGTGATCGTGCCGATCAACTCACCGGTCAAGACGCTGAAAGATTTGAACGGCAAGCGTCTCGCCAGCGGCTCGCCTTACGGCCAGAGCCTCTCGGCCATCAAAGAGGCGTTTCAACGCGCCGGCGGATCGTTCGATGCTGTCCAGTTCGTCACCGCTCCCGTTCCGACGCATCCCGCTTTGATCCGCTCGGGCCAGGTCGCCGCGGTGAGCTCGCTCGATCCTTATACGACCCAGATCATCAAATCCGGCAC
>JASHYD010000221.1 GCA_030043175.1 Xanthobacteraceae bacterium
GCCAGATGCGCACCCACCACGCCATGATCAGCCGCGTCATGGTGAAGGCCGTGAACAGGGTGGTTATGATGCCGACCCCGAGCGTCACGGCAAAGCCCTTTACCGGCCCGGTACCGATGAAGAACAGCACTGCGGCAGCAATGAAGGTCGTGATGTTGGAATCAAGAATGGTGGCAAGGGCGCGGGTAAACCCGGCATCGATTGCCGTGATGGCGCTGCGGCCGTTGCGCACTTCCTCGCGGATGCGCTCATAGATCAGCACGTTGGAATCGACCGCGATGCCGACCGTCAGAACGATGCCGGCGATGCCGGGCAGGGTCAGAGTCGCATTGAGGAACGACAGGACGCCGAGGATCATCACCACGTTCACGGCCACCGCGACATTGGCGAACAGGCCAAACAGCGCATAGGTCGCCAGCATGAAAAGCACCACGAGGATCGCGCCTGCGATCGAGGCGTGCTCGCCGGCCTTGATGGAATCAAGACCAAGGCCCGGCCCGACCACCCGCTGCTCAATCACGGTGAGCTTCGCCGGCAGCGCACCGGCACGCAGCAAAATGGCAAGATTGTTCGCGCTCTCCACGGTGAAGTTGCCGGAAATCTGCCCGGCCCCGCCGAGGATCGGCTCGCGGATCACTGGCGCCGAGATCACCTCGTTATCCAGCACGATGGCGAACGGGCGCCCGACATTCTCCTGCGTGGCGCGCCCGAACCTGCGCGCGCCGGTGCTGTTGAACTTGAAGTTGACGATCGGTTCGTTGGTGCGCTGATCGAATGAGGCCTGGGCATCAGTGAGGTCGGCGCCTTCCACCAGCGACTGCTTCTTGACCAGAACCGGAACCATCTGGTCGCCCTCTTTCTCGTAGAGCACTTCGCTGTCCGAAGGCGCGCGGCCTTGCGAGGCATCCTGGGCGCTCATCGAAGTATCGACCATGCGGAATTCAAGCTTTGCTGTCTTGCCCAAAATCTCCAATAGCTGTCGCGGATCGCCGAGACCCGGCACCTGCACCAGGATGCGGTCCGTACCTTCGCGCTGCACGGTCGGCTCGACAAGCCCGAGTTCGTTGACGCGCTTTTCGATGATGGGGACCGACTGGTCGATGGTCTGCCGCGTGCGCTCGAGCATGGCGGCGTCAGTCGGGGTGAGGCGCACCAGCCCGCCGCCGGCATCGACGACATCGAGCGTGCGCATGCCATTGCCCTGCAGCACGCCGCCCAACGGTTGGGAGAGAGCGCGCAGTTTGGCGAGCGCCGTCGCAAAGTCGGGGCCCTCGCGCAGCCGCACCTCGACGCTGTTGCCGCGCACCGCCGGAGCTTGCGCCCAGGTTAGGCGGGCTTCGCGCAATGTGCGCACGACTTCGTCACGCAGCGAATCGAGCCGTTGCTTGCGGATATCGTTGCGGTCGACCTCCAAGAGAATGTGCGAGCCGCCCTGAAGATCAAGGCCAAGCACGAGGCGGCGCTGCGCCCACGCAGGCCAGCTCTTGACGGTCTGCTCGGAGAAGAAATTCGGTATGGTGAAGGCACACACCACCAGCGCGGTGAGCAGGATCGCCGCGGCCTTTGCACGCGAGAAATATAACATCGCCGTCCTCCCGGTCCGCCGTCCCGCCGATACGCCGTCCGGCGGATAAAATTAAATCCGCATCAGCCCTAGCCCGCGCCCTTTTCGTCCTTGACCGGCTCGCTCTTCGCGCGCACGTCGGCCACCATGCTGCGCACCTGCCGCACCCGCACGCCATCGGCGATTTCGATCTCGACCTGGTCCTCGTCCACCACCTTGGTCACCTTTCCGACCAACCCGCCCGACGTGACGAGCACATCGCCACGGCGCACATTCTTCACCATCTCCTGATGCTGCTTGGCTCGCTTTTGCTGGGGCCGCAGGATGAGGAAATACATGATGACAAAAATAAGGGCAAAAGGCAGCAGCTGAATAAGCGTTTCCGGGCTGGCGCCTCCTACGGTCTGTGCGTAGGCGGGTGTGATCATGCGCGCAATTCTCCTTTGCGGGTGCTTTAGAATGGATGGCCCGCCGGGCCCGGAAACCCGCCGAAAACCGCCTCTGGGCGAGAGCCGCGCGGACTATAGCGGCGGCCCGCCCGATTGCAACGACGCAACGCGCCGCCTCTGACGAGAGGTCAGTGGCCCGCTTCCTAGCCGCCCGCAAGCGCGACCAGAGCGTGGGCAACCGCGCATCCGGCTCCGAACAGAGGCAAGCGATGCCTTGCGACATCACCCCCGCCCCGCTATTGGGAGCCGACCACGAAGGCACCTCCATGTCCCTCCCCAAGAAACCCCCACCCGCCCTGGTTTCGTCCACCGTCCCGGCGGATGTCTTCGAGCGCATCGCCAACGCCCTGGAGCGCCTTGCGCCGCCCCATCCCCGACCGCCGGATTTTACCACCGCTGATGCTTACATCTGGTATCCATCCGGCCACACGCTAGTCCCGGTTCCCCGCGTCAACCGCGTTGATATGTCGCTTCTCAAGGGCATCGAGCGGATGCGCGACATCCTGCTTGAGAACACCGAGAGGTTCGCGCACGGCCTGCCGGCCAACAACGCCTTGCTGTGGGGCGCCCGCGGCATGGGAAAGTCGTCCCTGGTGAAGGCCGTCCACGCGGCGGTGAATGCGGGCTTGGGCGCCGATGATGGTCTGCTCAAGCTTGTCGAGATCCATCGCGAGGATATCGAAAGCCTGCCCGACCTGATGGCGCTGCTGCGGGGCGCCCCATACCGGTTTTTAGTGTTCTGTGACGACCTCTCCTTTGATGGCCAGGATACGTCGTATAAATCCCTCAAGGCGCTGCTCGAGGGCGGCATCGAGGGCCGGCCCGACAACGTCATCCTCTACGCCACCTCGAACCGGCGGCACCTCCTCTCCCGCGACATGATCGAGAATGAGCGCGCAAGCGCCATCAACCCGGGCGAAGCGGTTGAGGAAAAAGTGTCGCTATCGGACCGCTTCGGCATTTGGCTCGGCTTTCACCGGTGCAGCCAAGACGAGTTCCTCGCCATGGTGGACGGCTATGTCCAATACTATGGCGTGCCGGCCGATGCGGCGACAGTGCGGCGCGAGGCGCTCGAATGGGCGACCACGCGCGGATCGCGCTCCGGGCGCGTTGCTTGGCAATATGTTCAAGACCTCGCCGGCCGTCTTGGGGTGATGCTGACAGAAAGATGCGAGCCGCAGGCAGGGATTCACGACCCCGCGAAAACGCTATAAGTCAAAAAGATTCGCAGTCCCTTCGGTGTGCGGTTATCAAGACCGATGCGGACACCCCCCCGCCTCGACATCGCAAAGCGGTGCATTCTGCTTACCGGCGGCGCCGGATCGGCAGGAGCCCCGGCCGGCTGGACAATTGCTGAGGGCTCATTGACGTTGCGGGCTCCACCGTCTATTCGGCACTTCCCGCAGCTAATCGGCCTGGCCAGAAGATTTCCAATGAGCACAAACGCCTCCCGCTTTGTCATCCCGCCCCCGCCCCAAGCCACGCTTGCGATCGCCGGCAGCGAGGAGTTGTTTGCCGTGCGCCGGATCTGGTGCGTCGGCCGCAATTATCTCGAGCACATCAAGGAAATGGGCCAGGACGAACGCGAGCCGCCGTTCTTCTTTGCCAAGCCCGCCGACGCCATCGCGCCGGATGGCACGACCGTGCCCTATCCGTCGCTCACCAAGGACCTGCATCATGAGGTTGAACTCGTGGTCGCGCTCAAGGGCGGCGGCCGCTTCCTCAAAGCCGCGAGCGCAAACGACCTGATCTTTGGGTACGGCGTCGGCATCGACCTCACCCGCCGCGACCTGCAGATCGCCTCCCGCGACATCAAGCGGCCGTGGGAAATCGGCAAGGCGTTCGACGCCTCGGCGCCCTGCGGCCCGCTCATGCCGGCCGCAAAGATCGGCCATCCCACCACGGGCCGCGTCACCCTCAAATGCAATGATCAGCTCCGCCAGGACGGCGACCTCGCGCAGATGATCTGGAAAGTTCCGGAGGTGATCGAGAAACTGTCCGAGATGGTGGCCCTCGCGCCTGGCGACATTATCATGACCGGAACGCCCTCAGGCGTTGCGGCGACGGTTCCGGGCGACCGGCTTGAATGCGAGATCGAGCGCGTCGGCACGCTTACGGTGACGATCGGGCCGGCGCTGAAGTGATCGGCCGGAACGCCTGGTTCGGCCCGTCAAGGTAGCCCGGTGGAGCAAAATCCGGGCGCGCCCTGCAAGGCCAGAAACTCCCTCCTGAGCCATAAGCGGCTTGGAGACGACGAGTTCACTTCTTCTCGTAAGCCGCCATGAAGGTTTTTACAGCGATCTTGACCACGTGCTCGATCCGCTCTTGCGATGGCGGCGGTCCGAAATTCAACAACATGGGCTTGAGCAGCGTGGCGTGGCAGGACTCCATGAACTGCGCGGCAGCAACCTCGGGGTCTTCGATCACCAGGCGTCCGGCCGCGACCTCAGCCTCAAAATAAGCACGCAGTTTAGCGACACCCACGACCGGGCCAGTTTCATAGAACACCCGACCGGCGTTCGGCTTGCGGTCAGCAATTGCAATAACGGTGCGCATCGTGGACAGGCGTTCTGGCACGCAGAGCAGCTTGACATAGGCAACGCCCATGCGAGTAAGGATGCCTGCGATATCCGGGTTGGCCACATCGAAGTCGAAAACACCTTCCGCCTGGAACACGCATTCTTTTTCGACAATGGCCTGAAACAGCTCGTCCTTATCCTTGAAATAGACGTAGAGGGTGCCCTTGGAGACGCCGGCGGCCTTGGCGATTTCGCCCATGCTGGCGGCATCGTATCCGAGGACCCTGAAAATGGTGCGCGCGCCTTCTACGATCTGACGCCGTTTGGCGCTGTCTTCGGTCTCTTCAACCGGGCGGTCGAGAACGAGAGGGGCGATCATCGCGACATGCTCCTTCCTTTGGCGAGGCGCCTACTATGCTGCCTGGTCAGGGCCCGCGGTTCAATATCAGGCAGGCGATCAATTCAATTTGAAGATAGACCATTGGAAATTTTTTTCAATGACTGAACCGTTCGGTCATTGACACCTGTTGTCGCATGCTCTATAAAATTGACCGAACGGTTCAGTCATGGGAGCCAAATATGTTGCAGAGCAGAAAAGCCAAGGAGCCTTCCACCTTTACGATCGTACCTGCCCAACCGGGGTCCGCCAAGGCGCCACCGGTCTCTTTTCAAAACGAGGGGCGAGCCACCCAGCCTATGATAGTTTCGAATGCACAAAAAACGACTAAGGATAGATCCAAAGTAACCCGCAGGCTGGTGTTCATGGGCGCGGCGGCTGCAGCGGCGCTCGCGGCCAGCTGGCTCGGCTATGAGTATCTGACTGTCGGCCGCTTCGTGGTGACGACCGACGACGCCTATGTGCGCGCCTACAACACCACGCTGGGCGCGAAGGTCGCGGGCTACGTCTCGGAGTTCCTGGTCGAGGACAATACGAAGGTTCACGCAGGCGACGTTATCGCCCGCATTGATGACGGCGATTATCGTCTGGCTGCCGACGGGGCGCGCGACAAGATCGCCACCCAGGAGGCGACGGTTGAGCGCTTCGACCGGCAGATCGACGCGCAGCGCGCAACGATCGAGCAGATGCGGGCGCAACTGTTTTCGGCCCAGGCCGGGCAGAAGCGCATGCAATCCGAATTCGATCGCCAACAGACTTTGGCTGGCAAGGAATTCGCGTCCAAGCAGACGCTCGAACAGTCGATCGCCAATCGCGACCAGGCCAATGCATCTGTGCAAAGCGCCCAGGCCGCGCTCGACAGCGCGATCGCCAGCGTTGACGTATTGCAGGCGCAAAAAAAGGAAGCTGCCCGCAGCCTCGACGAGCTCAAGACTGCGCTCGCCAAAGCGCAACGCGATCTGTCCTTCACCGAGATCCGCGCGCCGGTCGATGGCGTGGTCGCAAACCGCGCCGCCCAGGTTGGAGATTTCGTGCAGACCGGGCAACGCATCGCCGCGTTGGTGCCGCTGTCTAATGTTTTCATCGATGCCAATTTCAAGGAAACGCAGCTCGCCCACATGCGGCCCGGACAGCCGGTATCGATCAGCGTCGATGCCCTGCCGGACGAGAAGTTCGGCGGCGTTGTGGCAAGCGTCTCGCCGGCTTCAGGCGCGGTGTTCTCCCTGCTGCCGCCGGACAACGCGACCGGCAATTTCACCAAGATCGTGCAGCGGCTTGCCGTGCGCATCCAGGTTCCCGCCGACGTCGCGGAGCGCGGCGCATTGCGACCCGGCATGTCAGTTGTCGCGGCTGTCAACACCAGGCCGGGTGTAGCCACAACGCCGGGTGTAGCCACAACGCCTGCTGCGCAAACGCGCACGGCCGCAAACTAAAAAAAGGGAGGTCGATATGACCACGCCGTCCGACAATTCGGCAGACCGCATCGACCCTCGCCGGATGATCGCCTTCATGGCGATGTGCTTCGGCATGTTCATGGCTCTGCTCGACACTCAGGTGGTGTCGGCATCGCTGGCGGAGATTCAGGCGGGCCTTGCGGCGTCCAGCGATGAGATTCCATGGGTGCAAACCTCGTATTTGATTGCCGAGGTGGTGGCAATCCCGCTGTCAGGCTTTCTCTCGCGCGCCCTCGGGACGCGTACGCTGTTTGCCGTCTCAAGCGCAGGCTTTACCTTGGCGAGCCTGATGTGCGGCATCACCTCCTCAATTGACGGCATGATCGTCTGGCGCGCGGTCCAAGGCTTCATCGGCGGCGGGATGATCCCGACCGTTTTCGCCGCCGCCTTCACGGTGTTTCCAAAATCGCGCCAGAACATGGCATCGCCGATCATCGGATTGATCGCAACGCTCGCCCCCACCGTCGGCCCCACGGTCGGGGGCTATCTCACCGATGCCATGTCATGGCACTGGCTGTTCTTCATTAACATCGTTCCGGGGATCGCCGTTACGGCCGCGGCAGTGGCGCTGATCGATTTCGATAAGCCGGATTATTCATTGCTCGATCACTTCGACTGGTGGGGCCTGATCGCCATGGCGGGTTTTCTCGGCGCTTTCGAATATGTGCTGGAGGAGGGCCCCCGATACTATTGGCTCGAGGACGACACGATTGCCTACGCGGCCATCATCTCCGCACTTTCAGCCGTCGCGTTCTTCTATCGCGCCTTTACGGCAGCGGCCCCGATCGTTGATCTGCGCGCCTACGCCAACCGCAATTTTGCGATCGGCAGCATGTTCTCGTTCGTGCTCGGAATCGGGCTTTACGGACTGACCTATCTCTATCCGGTCTATCTTTCGCAGGTGCGCGGCTACAACTCGCTGATGATCGGTGAAACGATGTTTGTCTCCGGGCTTACGATGTTCGTCTCAGCGCCGGTCGTCGGGCGACTGGTCGCGAAATTTGACCCGCGCTTCGTGCTGATGGCCGGGTTTATCCTGTTCGCGCTCGGCACCCTCGAGATGCAATATGTGACGAAAGACTGGGATTTCTGGGAGCTGTTCTTGCCGCAGATCTTGCGCGGCGTCGGATTGATGTGCGCGATGGTCCCGGTTACCAACGCAGCCCTCGGCACGCTGCCGCCCGAGCGGGTGAAGAACGCTTCAGGCCTGTTCAATCTCAGCCGCAATCTCGGCGGCGCGATCGGGCTCGCCGCGATCAACACCATCTTCAATGACCGCATGGACCTGCATTTGACGCGATTGCATGACGCAGCGAACTGGTCGCGCGGCCCGGCAACCGACATGCTCGCCAATCTGACCTTGCGCTTTCATGACTTCGGCAGCAACGCCCCGGCCATGGCGCTCAAGCAGATGTCGCTGATGGCCCGGCTTCAGGCGAGCGTGATGAGCTTTGCCGACATATTCCTGCTGCTGACGATTTTGTTCGTCGCTCTTGCAGCGCTCGGCATCGTCATGAAGCGCCCGGCCGCCGTGGCGGGCGCCGGCGCGCATTAGACCTGTTGATGAAATTTAACTCGCGAAACCACCTTAAGGCACAACAAAAGGAGGGCACTGTCATGGCCCATGCCGCTAGCTTACCGATCATCACTGCCGAATCAGGTCTTGCCCGGTATCTCGACGAGATTCGCCGGTTGCCGATGCTTGAGTCGCAAGAAGAGTTTATCCTGGCCAAGCGCTGGCGCGAGCATGGCGACCGCACCGCGGCCCACAAGCTCGTTACCAGCCATCTGCGCCTGGTTGCCAAGGTTGCCATGGGTTATCGGGGCTACGGCCTGCCGATCGCCGAGGTCATTTCGGAGGGCAATGTCGGCCTGATGCAGGCGGTCAAACGCTTCGAACCGGAAAAAGGCTTCCGCCTCGCCACCTACGCGATGTGGTGGATCAAGGCCGCCATCCAGGAATACATTTTGCGGTCGTGGTCGCTCGTCAAGATGG
>JASHYD010000222.1 GCA_030043175.1 Xanthobacteraceae bacterium
CGGCTGCGCCGACGATGATCTTGTCCTTAATGGCGAGCGGTGCTGAGGAAAGCTCGACCTCGGGCGTATCCGCGAACGAGGATTCCCACGCGACTCGTCCACTCTCCTTGTCGGTCGCGATAATGCGCGGCGGCTCGCCGGCGGCGGTCACGACGAGATTGCCCCACATGGTGGCGCCGCGGTTGCGCGATTGCTTCTGCTGTTTCGGGTCCATGCGCCAGACGATACGTCCGCTATCCCCGGAGGTGCCGTCAATCTTGTAAAGGACGCCCCACGAGTCGGTAATATAGAGGAAGCCGTCCTCCGCGAGCGGGGTGGCTTGTATCCACTCATTACCGGCTCCACCGCCGAAAGGTACTGCATAGGCGAGCTTGAGGCCCTTGACGTTGTCTTTGTTGATGCGCGCGAGGGGCGAAAACCGCTGCCCGTCATAAGTGCGGTGGTTCATCAGCCAGTTCTGCGGCTCCTTGTCGGCATTCACCAGGCGCTGCGGCGTCACTTCCGTCGGCAGTGCCGGTCCCGTCATCACGCAAGTGCTGCCTGCAAGTAGCGCCACCGTAATCGTTGCTCCTGTTGCATGGCGTTTCATGAGGGGCCTCCACGTATTTTCCGACCGGCTTTAAAGATTTCTGCCAGCATACATTACACTGCGGCTCCGAAAAAGCCCGAGGTTGCTCCCGGCCTCCAGGGACGGCATCTCCGGGGAGCCCACCTGCGCAAGAATATTTGCTCAAGGTCATCATCCACGCATGCGTGCCGGCCGGGAAGCTGCGCTCGGGCGCATGCTCCGGTACTTTCGTTCGTTTCAACCGCAAGGGTAAACGTTGACTATCTCTTGAATCCTCTTCGCGCTTGGGCCGTGGAGCCCGTTACCGTAGTGGCTCGCAGTAGCTTGCGGCGAGCTGGTAAGCTTTCGAAGGCGAATTGTGATGCCACAAATAAAGTCGGAGTCCACTCTCTACGAAAAATGGGTTCTGGTTATGAATGATGGGCACCGACGCCCACCGCGTCTCTCGCCGGCCATCTTGAAATGCTTCAAGACGTGCGTGGAGCCGTTCGGCGCGGTCCTTTGGAATCTACGTCACCGAGAGCTTCACGGGCCTCGCACAAAAGCTGTTCCGCATCCTTTGTTGGTTTGCGCGTTTGCCACAATGCCTCGAGGCAATAAATGGGCCGAATGATATGGGGCGTCCCGGCGCTTCAAACCATTTTTTGAGCACCGTCAGCCAGGTCAGGTTGGCGTGTCCGCGCTGCTTTATCTCGGGCACGATGTCCTGCAATTTTCCGCGATATTCGTTTGCGTTGTTCTACGATGAACGATCCGGCCGGTATTTTGTACGTACCATCCCTTTCACCTGGTTGTTGGGGCCTGTCACGGCCATTCTTCTGGTTGACTTCTGCTCTTCGTTCAACACGATCAGACGCCAACGTTGCCGATCGGCGCTCCGGTGAGGTTGTTTTCCGGTGAGGATCAGCAGGTGAGGATCAGCAGGCTGGGCGGTGCAGTCACTGTGGCGCTGCCATCGATGCCTCGACAAATCAATGAACTCTTTGTCCCGTGAAGCGATCGCGACTGCGCCAGAATTCACAAACCGGACACCATTCACCCTGGTAGTCGATTCCCTCCTGGTGAGGGCAACCGATGATGCGCTCCGTCATCGCAACGGACAGCACGCCATGCTTCTCCATGAATTCCAAAATCTCCTGTGCCACGCCGGCGTCGGCTCGGACGTCACCATGATCGACTTTCCAGTCGCGCATCTCTGCGATCTCTGCGTTTTCGAACGGCACAATTCCAACAGCGACCTTGGTTGCCTGGTTCAGATTTGGTCCGTAGAACGCAATCGTCGCCACCGGCCACCCCCGCATGCCTCTTCGGGCTTTCTTGCGCAGACGCTTGAGTGACCGATCTTCGATCATGATGGTCCCATCTCGTTCACGATCGGCTTTGCCGATTTGCCGAAATTATAGGGAATTAATCCGCCTTCGAAAGCGATTTCCTGGACGCCTCGTGGCAATGCAATCCCAAGCGCATTTTCGATGCCGGGTGTCTTGGCGTCAGCCGAACGATGCTGTCCTCTTGCCTACCAGAAGCATGCTCGCAAGGGTGGCCTAGAATGTCCCTCGCCTGAACGGCGGACTGCCACGAGTTTGGAACCGCCTTCGGCGGCAGCTTCCTGCGCATCGCGCAGATGCCAGGCGACATCTCCATGATCTATGACGTGATTAAGAGCAAGCCTGTAGCGCAATATCGTCACACCAACGCGGACATCGCGTAGCCCTTTTAATTTAAAAGCGGCACGTTAGCGACCTGGGCTCTGGGGGCCGGGCCCATGCCAATCGTCGGTGGGTAGGACCTGGAGGGTTTACCCCGGGAAAATTGCGGCGATGAGAGGGCGAATCACTATCCCAATCTTGAATCGGCGTGGGATTCGTAGTGTCCAGCCGCTTAAGCTAATGCCAGAAGCGCGACGCATTCCTGGCTATGTGAGGACGGGGCCAACCCGCATAGAGGCGGCCCGACCTCTCTGGGTGTGCAGCCGCGAGGGAGGTCGGGCCCACGCTCGGCCGTGGTGATGGGGAGATCGACCGGGCGCTACGGCTTTCTTGCAAGAAAGAGGCCGAGGGACATGCACCATGCGTGATCGCGAGTCGCGACTGGTGACCGCGGTCGAGCGCAAGATCGGACCGGTAGGCAGATTTATCGACCTTCCGGGGGCCGCAGAAGGCTGGTCGCCCGACCCCGCTTACAAGGGAAAGGGCTTGCAACTCGAGTTTACCGTCGAGGACGAAAGCGTCTACACAATGTCCTGGTCGGCAACCATAACGTATCAGCGCGTGGCCAGAAACGGTCTGTGCCGATAATCCTATCTGTATTATTTGGGCGCCAGCCTGCCTAATACTCGGCCAGCTCCGCGCCGCGATACTCGTCGCTGCAGAAGGTCCCGCCTTGGTACCAATCGCTGGCCGGGTCGGTCGGCAGGCGTGCCTGGACGGCGAGTGCGGCATCCCGAAGATCTTCCGCTCGAAATTGCGGCCGATAGCCGTAACGGTAGGCTGCTGCATTGTCCCACCAGGCCCGTTCGTTGTCGGAGGCACCGTAGAATATCTCGTAGCGGATTTGCGGGTGCTCGAGGCCGATGCGCACCAATTGCACAAGGTCCTCGGGCCTGATCCAGATCGCAAGGCGCCGCCGGTCGACCGGGGCGTCGGCAACATGGCCGATGCGCAGGCAGGTGACGCGCAGCCCGTGCTTGTACGCGTAAAGCGCGCCCACCGCCTCGCCGAATACCTTGCTGACGCCGTAGCGCGAATCGGGGCGCACGGCGACGTCTACGCCGATCCGGCGCCGGCGCGGATAGAATCCAACCGCATGGTTGGAAGAGGCAAAAACGACGCGCCGCACGTTGGCGAGCCGTGCTGCCTCGAACAAGTTATAGCAACCGATGATGTTGGCGTTCAAAATCGTGTCCCATGGCCCTTCGACCGAGAAGCCACCGAGATGCACGATGGCGTCGACGCCCGCGACCGCGCGCTCGACCGCTGCCGGATCGGAAAGGTCCGCCGGGATAAACTCGGCATCCGCCGCAAGGCCGGCTGGGATCCTGATATCGGAGAGCCGCAGCCGGTACGTATCCCGTAGGAGCGCTGGCAGCCGCGAGCCCACGTCGCCGGCCGCGCCGGTGATCAGTATTTTTTGCATAACCTTCCCAGCAGTAGACGGTTGGCCATTCCTATATTGATTTCGATCAGACGAAAACAGTTCCTTCTCATAGTACAATCCGAGCTAATGTCCTAGCTCCGGGCTCCGCCGAATTGGCAGGGTGCAGCATGCTGGCATAGTATGGCAATGATGCGGGTGTTCCCGCTAAAAGCTTGATCCGCCGTCGCGGCGCACGGCTCGTCTGGGGAGGAACTCCTGACAACAAAAGCAGGCATTCGCGGTCTCGCGGAAGCGATTGCGGTCCTCGCCTCGGATGTTGCCAAGAAGCTCGCGAAGGCAACCAATGGCCTTTGAGTGTGCGGATGTTCGCCGCGATGCAGCTAGGGGGCGAAAAGGAGGTGATCGAGCGGCGTGCAGCAAGCCCTATCACAATTGACAGCTGTCCGCGGGGCTGCTTCCTCGTCGGAATACTTTGAGCGCTTAGCTGCTACGAAAAGAGGTTGCCCGCCCCGCCGTTGGTCGATCAGGTTGCGTTGGGGGTCTTATCAGCCCACGTATGGCGCCATGGAGGCAGCGTCACGAACAGCCCTAACCAGGGATACGGCGCGCGACAATTTCGTTTCCGTCGATCCAAACTGACGGACCGCGATGTTGTCCACCTTGATCAGCCCAGGCGTCTCCCGCCAGTTCAAATGCGAGCCTGTGAATTTGTAACTATCCCCGGCGGGTGGGCCGCTTGATGCGGCAGCATGAGAGGTCACTGTTGCCGGGGTGGCAGGAGCCGTTTGACTTTTC
>JASHYD010000223.1 GCA_030043175.1 Xanthobacteraceae bacterium
CGCCTGCATCGATAGGTTGTCCGTGAGCGGAATGCCAAACTTGATGTCGCCGCCGATTGTCTTCGACCCGTACGATATATAGGGGGTCGGCAGCCTCTCCTTCCAGAAGGCGTCCCAGCCAAAGGCCAGCCTGTCGCCCAGAAAATAAGGTTCGACAAACGACAGGTCGAAGCCGCGCGCATATTGCCCGTATTGCAAGGAGACCTTCGCGATGTCGCCGGTTCCCATCAGGTTGCGCTCGCCAAGCGAGACCTCACCGATGATGCCGTCCGACGTCGAATAGCCGCCCGCGAACGAGAACTCGCCGGTGGACTGCTCCTCGACATCGCAATTGACGATGATGCGATCAGGCGCGGAGCCGGGCTCGGTGGTAATCTTCACGGTCTTGAAGTAGCCGAGATTCTTGATCCGGCGCTCGGCCCGGTCCACCAGCGCCCGGTTGTAGGGGTCGCCTTCGGTAATGTCGAACTCGCGGCGGATCACATAGTCGCGCGTACGCGTATTGCCCCTGACATTGATGCGCTCGATGTAGGTGCGTGGCCCTTCCTCGACGACGAACGTGACGTCCACGGTGCGAGTAGCGACATTGCGATCGCCGCGGGGGCGCACCGTGGAGAAGGGAAAGCCACGCCTCGCCACCTCGATCGTTGTGTCTTCGACCGATTTCTCGATCGCATCGGCGTTGTAGACTCTGCCGGCTTCGACACGCAGCTTGTAGCGCAGCGATTCGGGGGGGACCTCCGGCACATTGGAGACAATGTTAACGGCGCCGAAATGATATTGCTGGCCTTCATCAATCGTAAACGTAATGACGAAGCCCTTGCCCTCGGGGTCGTATTCTCCGACCGCCGACACGATTCGCACGTCCGCAAAGCCGTTTCTGAGATAGAAGCGCCGCAACAGATCGCGATCGACCTCGATCCGGTCGGCGTCATATATGTCGTTCGATTTCAGGAAGCTGAGCCAGTTGCTGACGCCTGTTTTGATAACGTCCTTGAGGCGGTAATCCGAAAAAGCGTTGTTGCCGACAAAGATGATCTTCTCGACGCCGGTCTTGGCGCCCTCATCGATCTCGAAGATGAGATCGACGCGGTTGTTGGGCAGCTCAATGACTTTCGGATCGACCCGGACGTCATAGCGGCCATTGCGCTGATAGACCTCGAGAATGCGCTGAACATCGTTCTGGACCGCCGCCCGCGAAAAGGTTCCGCGCGCTTTGGATTGAATTTCCGAGGTGAGCTGCTCGTCCTTTGCCTTGTGATTGCCCTCGAAGGCAACCCGGTTGATGACCGGATTCTCCACAACGCTTACAAGAATCCGCCCCGGACCTGGCGTGATGCGCACATCCTGGAACAGACCAGTCGCATAAAGCGCCTTGAGTGCGGCATCAATCGTGGCAGAATCCAGGCGCTCGCTTCCGCCGACGCGGAAGTAGGTCCGAATCGTTTCGGCGTCGACCCGGCGGTTGCCCTCGACATCGATGCGCGTCTGGGCAGGCTGCGCCAGAGACACGCCGGCAGTCCCGATTGAGACGCCGGCGAAGCCAAACAGGCTGGCGCAAAGTAAACCCGCGGCGACGGCGACACTTGCCAGACGTCCCCGCCCCAAGCGTACGTTCATTCCCATCCCCAAACGCCCCTACAAGTCCAAGCCCGTCACAGGATCAAGGAATCCCCGTGACCTTTGTACAAGCTTTCCCCCCGGCTGCAAACAGGGACTTAACGCTTTCTTCCCGTTTGCTTTCATGATGTTGCGCTACGGCCACGGATCACGAGCCGACGATCAGTGGGCGCAGATCGTTGAACGTGGCAAAGATCATCAACATTAAGACAATAGCAAGGCCAATGCGGAATCCCACCTCCTGGGCCCGCTCCGATAGCGGCCGGCCCCGAGCCCACTCGATGGCATAGAACAGAAGGTGCCCCCCATCGAGTAAAGGAATAGGAAACAGATTGAGGAGGCCGATCGAAACCGATAACAGCGCGGTCAGTTCCAACAGCGGCCCAAATCCGAGCTTTGCGGCTTCCACAGAAATCTGCGCAATTTTGATCGGTCCGCCGATCTGATCGGCTGACTGACGCCCCACCACCACGTCGCGAAGGTAGGTCATCGTGCTCGCGACGACAAACCAGGTCCTGTCGGCGCCCAGCCGCAGCGCTTCCACAGGAGCCACCGCCTCGGTCTTGACATCGCCCGGCTCATTCGAGCGGGTGATTCCGAGCATTCCCCGCTTGTCCTTTTCGATCGGGGTCGCCTTTAACGTGAACGGGGTGCCGCCGCGGTCGACCACGACCGTCAAGGTCATGCCTGGGCTGAAATTGACGATACGCTGTACGTCTGTGAAACTGTCGATCTTGGTGCCGTCGATCGACACAATGAGGTCGCCGACCTTAAAGCCAGCGGCAGCGGCCGGGCTACTGGGCTCCACCGCCGCGATGCGCGGGATCGCGGTTGTCTTCCCGTAAGCCAAGAAGACGCCGGCGAACAGGACGATCGCCAGGATGAAGTTGGTAATCGGGCCGGCTGCCACCACCGCCGCCCGGGCGCCCACCGCTTGCCCGGGAAAACTCTGCTTTCGCTCCTCATCCGTCATGGCGGCGAGCGTGGCAGCGTCCGGTACACTCGCCTCGTTTTCGTCGCCGAAGAACTTGACGTAGCCGCCGAGCGGGATCGCCGAGATTTTCCAGCGGGTGCCGCGCCGGTCGTAGAAGCCGACCAGTTCGGGACCGAACCCGATCGAAAACACTAACACCTTGATGCCGCACCACCGCGCCACCAGGAAATGCCCGAGTTCGTGGAAAAATACGATAATTGTCAGGGTGAACAGAACCGGGACGACCCAGCCGGCAAAATTGCCGCCAAGGGCGCCAAGACTAGATATCAAATGCGATCCCATCAGAAAACCTCGTTTGATTAGTGCGCGTTCTTAGGGCCCACCCGTGATTTGGCGTCAGGGCCGGGATGTCCCGGCCATTAATGTCGCCCTCGCGGGGAGGGCAAAAAACGCGTTTTCCCGCTCGAGAAGCGCATGGCGCCGCAGACACGATTTACCCTCTCAAATCGTCATGCCGGCGATCTCCGGCAAGAGGCTTTGAGCGAGCGCCCTCGCGCCATGGTCAACCGCAATCGCGTCGTCCATGTCGACAGGCTCGCGCATTATGCCGCGCTTCTCGGCGTTTTCCATGGTCGCCTCGACGAGAGCAGTAATGCCGGCGAACCCGAGTTCGCTGCCGATGAAGGCATGAACCGCGACCTCGTTTGCGGCATTGAGCACCGTGGGGGCTCCATTTTGCGCCACAAGGGCTTGGCGCGCCAGGACGAGCGCTGGGAAACGAATCAAGTCAGGTGGCTCGAACGTCAGGGTCGCCATTTGCTTGAAATCGAGGCGGGCGGCGCCGGTCATCCGCTCGGGCCAGGCGAGGCAATTGGCGATGGGCACGCGCATGTCCGGTGGTCCGAGCTGGGCGATCATCGAACCGTCGCGATACTCCACGATGCCATGGACGATCGATTGGGCGTGCACGACGACGTCGATCTGGCTGGAGCCGAAGCCGAACAGGTGATGAGCCTCAATCAATTCGAGGCCTTTGTTCATCATTGTGGCGGAATCGATCGTGACCTTGGCGCCCATCGACCAGTTCGGATGAGCGAGCGCCTGCTCGAGCGTCGCGGCCCGCATTGCGGCGAGCGAGGCGGTGCGGAAGGGGCCGCCGGACGCCGTCAATATGATCCGGCTCACGTCGTCGCGCCGGCCCGCCGAGAGCGCCTGAAAGATCGCATTATGCTCCGAATCGACCGGTAGCACGGTCGCGCCGGTTGCCGCCGCCCGCTTCATGAACAGGGCGCCGGCGCACACGAGGCACTCCTTGTTGGCGAGCGCAACGGTGGCGCCGCGCTCAACCGCCGTCAAGGTGGGCCGCAAACCCGCGGCTCCGGTGATCGAGGCCATCACCCAATCGGCCGGCCGGTGCGCGGCTTCGACAATCGCCTCCTCGCCGGCGGCGGCTTCGATGCCGGTTCCCGCCAGAGCATCGTCAAGCTCCCGGTAGCGGTCGGGGTCGGCCACGACGGCAAATTTGGCGTTGAGGCTCCGCGCCACCTTGGCAAGCGCTTCGCCATTGCGCTTGGCCGTCACCGCCTCGACGCGGAAACGATCGCGTTGCGCGCACAAAAGATCGATCGTGCTGGCGCCGATCGACCCGGTGGCGCCGAGCAAGGTGATCGTTTTCTCGCTCGGGTGAAAAGCGGCTTCGGCACGGACAAACGGAACAACCGACATCTCTTGCCCCCAATCATGACCACAGCAACAACCCCCGCGCTGCAGCATCCAGCCCCCCGCGGATGATCCCAACCAGCGCCGCCGCACCGCTGGCGGCGATGAAACCGTCGAGCCGGTCCATCAGCCCGCCATGCCCGGGAATGACGTGGCTCGCGTCCTTTACCCCGAACTGGCGCTTGACGGCCGATTCGAACAGGTCGCCCCCCTGCGAGGCGACCGATAGCATGAATGCTACACCCGCCGCTGGCAGGAGTGCTGTATTGCCGCCGACATAGACGAGTGCAACGCCGCACGCGAGTGCGCCGAGTGCGCCGCCGCAAGCCCCGGACCAGGTCTTACTCGGGCTGATACGTGGCGCAAGCCTCACACCGCCGATCGCCCGGCCGACGAAATATCCCAAAATATCGGTGCTCCACACCACCGCGAACAGGAACAGGATAGCGAAAAGGCCCATCTCGCGGTCGCGGCGCAGCGCGATCGGCGCAATCAGGAGGACGCCCGCATAGGCGACGCCGGCCGCCCCCCACCCGCGACGTTCTCGTGGGCAGACGGCTGCGACGGCGAGCGCGCCGGCCGCGATGACAATGGACGCGGGGTAGATTTGACCGACGCCCGCCGCCAGTGCGGCCGCGATGAGCGCCGTCAATCCGGCGACGCGCACCCTAACGGTGCCGCTCGCCGCCATTGCGCTCCATTCCCAGAAAACCCCGACCGCGGCGGCGGTCCAGAACAGCACAAACGGCCAGCCGCCCAGCGCGACCGCACCGACCGCGAGCACCGCCATAACGATGCCGGAGGCGACGCGCTTGCCGAGTTCACCGGTCGAACGCAACGGCGTTGAGTCTGTCACGGCGCGACGACCCGGCGCAGGCCGCCGAATCGACGCTCACGCCGCCGGTATTCGTCAATTGCGGCGTCGAGCGCGGTCCGGTCGAAATCCGGCCAATAAGTTGGAACGAAAACAAGCTCGCTGTAGGCGGATTGCCACAGCAGAAAATTCGACAGGCGCTGTTCTCCGCTGGTGCGAATCACGAGGTCCGGATCGGGCAGGTCGGGGGCGTCAAGATGGCTCGCGACGACATCGGCGGTGACGTCGCCCGGTTGCATTGCGCCGCTAGCGACCAGCGAAGCGATCCGCTCCGCCGCCCGGGCGATTTCCTGGCGTCCGCCGTAGTTGAATGCCACCGCCAGCAGGAGGCCGTGGTTGTTGCGGGTCAGCTCTTCGGCCTCATCGAGCAGATGCCCGATCTCCGGCTCGAGATTGCGCCGCTCGCCGATGATGCGAACGCGTACATTGTTCTTATGGAGAACCGCAAGGTCGTGGCGGATGAAGCGGCGCAGCAGCCCCATCAGGTCGATGATTTCGGTAGCCGGTCGCGACCAGTTCTCGGAACTAAATGAATAGATGGTCAGAATTTCGATGCCCAATTCACCGGCCGCCCGCACGGTGCGGCGCAAGGCTTCGACGCCGCGACGATGGCCTTCGCTGCGCGGCAAGCCGCGCTCCTTAGCCCAGCGGCCATTGCCGTCCATGATGATGGCGACATGGCGCGGCGCGTCGATGCCCTGCCGGCCCTCCCCTGCTTGCGGGGGACGGCAGGCAGCAGGCCGGGCTTGAGGCACTTTGGGCGAAGCCGAAGCTTCAGGCATCCGGTGTTCTCCGGCTGTGGCGGCTAAGGGCTAAACCGTCATGATTTCCTTTTCTTTGCCGGCGAGGGTCCGATCGACGTCGGCGACGATCTCGTCCGTCGCCTTCTGCACCTCAGCCGACATGCGGGTGTGGTCGTCCTCGCTGATCTTGCCGTCCTTTTCGAGCTTCTTGAGAAGATCGAGCGCGTCGCGGCGGACATGACGCACGGCGACCCGCGCAGCTTCCGCATATTTGTGGGCAATCTTGACCATTTCCTTGCGGCGTTCCTGGTTGAGTTCAGGAATGCGCAGCCGCAGGACCTGCCCTTCGGTGGCTGGGTTCAATCCGAGATTGGAGTTAATGATCGCCTTCTCGACGGCGTGCACCATCGATTTGTCCCACACCTGCACGCTGAGCATTCGCGGCTCCGGCACGCTGACGGTGGCAAGCTGGTTGAGCGGCATATGGGTGCCGTAAGCCTCGACCTGCACCGGATCGAGCATGCCGGGCGAGGCGCGGCCGGTCCGCAACCCCCCGAGCTCCTGCTTGAGCGCCTGGACCGCACCATGCATGCGGCGCTTGATTTCGTCGAGGTCGTAGTTCGCGGTCGCCATCTCACATCTCCTCAACATGCGGCCAAGCAGTGTGGCCGTTGCGTTCGTCTCTGCCGAACTCCGAAGCGCTCCTCTGCTAGGATCGTCACAGCCAAACGGGTCCGCTTGCCATCGGGCCGGGCGGACGCCCGTTGGGCCACCGACCACAGGCGCCACTCTTGCGGTATCCTTAAGGATGGGCACGCCTGGTTTGCCGACCCTTCAACTTAACCTGTCGAGAGCTATTCGCTCACGATCGTCGCCCGGCCGGATCCGCTCAACACCGCTGTGATCGCGCCAGGCTCCAATATGGAGAACACAATGATAGGGGTACGGTTTTCCCGAGCAAGAGCAAACGCTGTCGCGTCCATGACCTTGAGTTCCCGGCGAAACGCCTCCTCATGGGTTAACCGCTCGTAGCGCTTTGCCTTCGCGTCCTGCTTCGGATCGGCCGTATACACTCCGTCCACATTGGTGGCCTTGAGGACCGCGTCACAGCCCATCTCCGCCGCCCGCAGAACCGCCGTTGTGTCGGTCGTGAAAAACGGGTTGCCGGTGCCGCCCGCGAATATCACCACCCGATTCTCATCGAGATGACGCAGGGCCCGGGCGCGTTCGTAGGTCTCGCAGACCTGCGGCATCGTCAACGCCGACATCGAGCGCGCCGACGCACCGGCGCGCTCGATCGCGGCCTCGAGCACCAAGGCATTCATCACGGTCGCAAGCATGCCCATGGCGTCGCCGGTGGGCCGCGACACCCCCTGGGACGCAATGTGGACGCCGCGCAAGACATTGCCGCCGCCGACCACCACTCCGATGGTCACGCCGAGCTGGCGGGCGGCCAGGATATCGGCGGCAAAGCGATCGACGGTCGGTTGATGAATGCCGAACGCCTCGGGTCCGCTGAGCGCCTCGCCCGACAGCTTGACGATCACGCGGCGATATGCCGGCACGGCGAGCGCGCCTTCGGCTTAGCTGCCCGCCATCGCGGCAACCTCGCCGCCGAAATCAGTGTCGGGCCGATCAATGCCCTCGCCCAGCGCATAGCGCACGAAGCTTGCGACCTTGACGGCACCGCCGACCCTGCCTTCGACATCCTTGAGCGCCTTGGCCACGCTCTTGGCGGGATCATGAATATAGGGTTGCTCCAGCAAACAGACTTCCTTGTAGAAGGTCTTTAGCCCGGACTCGACAATCTTGGCGATAGTCGCCTCGGGCTTGCCCTGCTCGCGGAACTTCTCGGCCAGAATATCTCGTTCCCGCGCCACCACGTGCGGATCGAGCCCGCTGGGGTCGACGGCCTGCGGATTGGATGCGGCAATATGCATCGCCACCTGACGGCCGAGCGTCGTGAGTTCGTCCCTGTGCCCGCTCGATTCGAGCGCCACCAGCACGCCGATCTTGCCGAGACCGTCCGACGCCGCGTTGTGCACATAAGTGCCGATCGCGCCGGCCGGGACCGAGACCTGGGCGGCGCGGCGCAGCGTCATGTTCTCACCGATGGTGGCAATCGCCGAATTGATGGCATCGTTGACAGTGAACTCGCCGACCTTGCCTTCCTTGATCGCTTCGACGTCGGCGCCGACATCGAGGGCGACATCGGCGATCATGCGTACGAGGCCTTGGAACTGCTCGTTGCGGGCGACGAAATCGGTTTCCGAATTGACTTCGACCACGACGCCCTTGAGGCCGCCGACCGCGACGCCGATGAGACCTTCCGCGGCGATGCGTCCGGCCTTCTTGGCGGCCTTGGCAAGGCCTTTCTTGCGCAGCCAGTCGATCGCCGCTTCCACCTCGCCGCTGGTTTCGGCGAGCGCGGCTTTGCAGTCCATCATGCCCGCGCCGGTCTTATCGCGGAGCTCTTTGACCATTTGAGCGGTTACGGGTGTGTTCGCCATGGCGGTGATCCTGTCTGTCCGTTCGCCTCTGCCTATGCCCGTCCGCGAGCGGCCTTATCAGGCGCAGCCGGCGGGAGAGAAAGAAGCATTACTCAGCAGTGAGTTCCTTGGCCTGGGCAATCCAGCCATCCACGCGGCCCGGCAAGCCGACCTCTTCGCCGACGTTGTGGGCGGCAGCTTGTCCAAGGCCCGCGATCTGCCGGTAATGGAAGATCCCGAGGTCGTTGAGCTTCTTTTCGACCGTCGGCGATACGCCGGAAAGCTTCTTGAGGTCGTCAGCAACCCCGCGCGGACCCGACAACGCCTCGAAGCCCAGTCCTTCAGCTTTTTCTGCCGGAACCTCCTCCGCGATCGGCTCCTCGGCAGCCCCGATATCGATGCCCAAGTCGCCCTGGGCGCGGGAAATCCCATCGATTGCCGCTTTGGCGATGAGGTCGCAATAAAGTGAAATCGCGCGGCCAGCGTCGTCATTTCCCGGGACGACGTAGGTAATGCCGTCCGGATCGCAATTCGTGTCCACCACCGCGGCGACCGGGATACTCAGGCGGCGTGCTTCCTTGATGGCAATGTCTTCCTTGTTGGTGTCGATCACGAACACCAGATCCGGAAGGCCGCCCATATCCTTGATGCCACCGAGCGCGCGATCGAGCTTGTCGCGTTCGCGGGTCAGCGTCAGGCGCTCTTTCTTGGTGTATCCCTGGGCCTCGCCGGCGCTGAGCAACTCGTCAAGCCGGCGCAGCCGCTTGATCGATTCCGAGATGGTCTTCCAGTTGGTGAGCGTGCCGCCGAGCCAGCGCGAATTGACATAATACTGCGCCGATTTCCTGGCGGCCTGGGCGATCGCGTCTTGGGCTTGGCGTTTGGTGCCGACGAACAGGATGCGCCCGCCCCTGGCGACGGTGTCGCTCACGGCCGCAAGGGCGCGATGCAGCATCGGCACGGTCTGAGCGAGATCGATGATATGGATCTTGTTGCGGGCGCCGAAGATGTAGTCCTTCATCTTCGGGTTCCAGCGATGAGATTGATGACCGAAATGGACGCCAGCCTCAAGTAGCTGGCGCATCGAATAATCGGGAAGCGCCATGTGTATGCTCCGGTTGTTCCGCCGCGGATTCGTGAGGCCTGACCGGCTCCTCCCCGCCTTCCCCGTATGCGGAGCAAGGGAGGGGATTGCCGGTCGGCTACCGGACGGCTTTACGGGCCAAAATCCGCGTGTGAGATGTGGGGCTTATAACGGGGGTCTTAGAGCGATGCAAGGTACAGACGGTAGGCAAAGGGCCGCACGACAGCCGATCGAACCTGGTGGCGCTGGCAGGTTTGGCGCCAATGATCATCAAGAATTTGCTGATGCCGGCCAAACGTCAGCTTAAGCGGCGGAGCAGGTGGTCAAACGGGAGACGCAAGCCCGCTTTTGCGCCACGCCCTTGCGGCCCTTTAAGCAGTGGCGAGACAAGGCCTTGACGCTTCGAGCGCTGAGCCGGAATGGACGCACGCGATAGAGCGTCGCCGAAGTCGATAAAGCCGGGCTTGAGGGCTATCTCGAAGGGCCGGCCCGTCGCAGGGGCCGAGACCCTCGGTGACCGATGGCGGGCTTTCGCCTGTCGCGTTCGGGTACGCGAGTGCCGGCGCCTTCACCACCACTTCTCCGGCACAAACCGTCCTGCCGCCGCTTCGATCACGGCACCGAGCGAGAACAGCGCCTCCTCATCGAATGGCCGACTGATGAGTTGAAGGCCTAACGGCAGGCCCTGCCGATCGAGCCCGGCGGGCACCGACATACCGGGCAGGCCAGCCATGTTCACCGTCACGGTGAACACATCGCTGAGATACATCTCGATCGGGTCGGCGGTCTTCTCGCCGATCGCAAAGGCGGCCGACGGCGTGGTCGGCGTCAGAATGGCATTGACGCCGGCTTTGAAGCAGTCCTCGAAATCGCGCTTGATCAGGGTGCGCACCTTCTGAGCGCGCAGATAGTAGGCGTCGTAATAGCCGGCAGACAGCACATAGGTGCCGATCAGGATGCGCCTTCGTACCTCCTGGCCGAAGCCTGCCGCCCGGGTCTGTTCATACATATCGAGGATGTCGCGCCCTCCCGCGCGCAGGCCATAGCGAACGCCGTCATAGCGTGCGAGATTCGACGACGCCTCCGCGGGCGCCACGATGTAGTAGGCCGCAAGCGCGTATTTGGTGTGCGGCAACGATACTTCGACGATCTCGGCGCCGGCCGCCTTGAGCCAGTCGGCGCCGCGGCGCCACAGCGCTTCGATCTCGTCCGGCATCCCCTCGATGCGATATTCCTTGGGAATGCCGATCTTCATGCCCGCGATGGAGCGCGTCAGCGCCGCCTCATAATCAGGTACCGCCACATCGACCGACGTCGTGTCTTTGAGGTCGTAGCCGGCCATCGAGGTGAGCAGAATGGCGGCGTCGCGCACCGTGCGGGCGAACGGACCGGCCTGGTCGAGCGAGGACGCGTAGGCCACGATGCCCCATCGCGAGCAGCGCCCATAAGTTGGCTTGATGCCGACGATGCCGGTGAACGCCGCTGGTTGGCGGATCGAACCGCCGGTGTCGGTGCCGGCGGCGCCGAGGCAAAGGCCGGCTGCGACGGCCGCGGCCGAGCCGCCCGACGACCCACCCGCAACGAGCTTCGCCTCCGAGCCCTTGCGCCGCCACGGCGAGACGACCGGGCCGAAATACGAAGTCTCGGTCGATGAGCCCATGGCGAACTCGTCGCTGTTGAGCTTGCCGAGCATCACGGCACCGTCGCGCCACAGGTTGGCGGTCACGGTCGCCTCATAGGTCGGCACGAAGTTGTCGAGCATATGCGAACACGCCGTGGTGCGCACGCCCTTGGTCGCGAACATGTCCTTGACAGCAAGCGGCACGCCGGCGAGCGGTCCGCCCTCCCGTTTGGCGAGCGCCGTATCGGCGCGCGCGGCCATCGCAAGGGCCTGCTCCGGCGTTTCCATGACGAACGCGTTGAGCGCATGGGCTTGCTGCGCGGCCGCCACGTGGGCCTTGGTCAGCTCGAGCGCGGAGAATTCGCGCTTGCGCAGCAGCTCGCGCGCTTGTGCAAGAGTAAGCGAGGTGAGGTCAGTCATCGCGCGCGCTTCTCCTCGCGGCGGAAATCTTTGAGCGCGAGCGTCCCGCTCTTTCCAGACGATCCGAGCCGCGCGGATGCGGCATGAGTTTTTTTTCCAGACCATCCGAGCCGCGCGGATGCGGCATGGGTTTTTTGCGCGGGCGCGACCCCACCCTCGCGGCGACGGCGATCGTTTCGATTTCCGTAAACCACGGGCGCATCCCTGTCGCAGGCGAGACACATCAGCGGGCCTTTCGGTCTGCCGGCGATGGCGCCGTCGCGTCGTCGCACCTAAAGTGGCGTACCTCGCGGATTGAGACCGGTACTGGCTGGACCGGACGGATGTCGATTGCCCACGGCGTCGTTGCCGCCTTCCCGGCTGGACGCCACAGCTTGCCGCCGGCTTTGTTGAAATAGGCCACGTATTGGGCGGGGAATTCCTCACATTCGTCGCACATTGCGCGAGCTCCGCAGGACCTATTCGACCACCTTAGGCACCAGGAAGAAATGCTCCTGGGTGGCCGGTGCATTCCTCACGATATCGTCGGCGATTTCGCCGTCGTTCACCACGTCCGGCCGCTGCTTGATCGCCATCGGCGTCACCGAGGTCATCGGCTCGACGCCCGCGATATCGACCTGCGACAATTGCTCCACGAAAGTCAGTACATCGTTGATCTCGCCCTTGAGGTGCTCGATCTCGTCGTCGGCCACGGCAATGCGCGCAAGATGCGCGATGTGTCGGACGGTTGCAGCGTCGATGGACATTCTTCAAGTTCCTGGCTCGGCTGGTCCCAAGCGGTCGGTGGGCGGCGCGACCGCCGGCGAAAGCCCCAGCGGATCGGGTGCTATCGAGGCATGCAGGGTCGGCAAAGCCGGCCTGGTGGGCAGGCACGCAGCAGCCAGCCCCGGTGGTTCGATAGCCTATAGCAGAGGCGCTTTCGCCGCCGCAATCCGGCAAATTTCCCGTTGCAAGCTTGGCCTCGCGGGTTCGATGATTACCTGTTGGGCTGGGTCCGCCTCTTGTGGCGGCGCCTCATCACGGGGTGAGGGCCGCATCCGCCCGGTGCACAAGGCTGGAGCGACAATGCACGTCGGTCGAGGCGTCGATATCCTCAACTACGAGATCGTCCAGGAACAGGCCTCGGCGCTGGGGCGTCTGGGCCGCGGGCTGGAGGCGGCGCTGAAAGACCTGCGGGAGTTTGATGCCGCGCATTCACGGTCGGGCGCCGCGTACCGGGAACGGCAGGCACTGGTGGCTGCAGCGGGCTATGCGCTGTGGATGTTCGTCGTTCAAAGGGAAGCGTGCGGCATATGCGACAGCCGGTCCATGATGCGTGATTACGGTATTCCCGCAGAAATCATTGGCAGCATGGGGTATTTTCCACCGTCGGCCTCTTGATCAAGGCACAGCCCTGTCGGCGAGCAGGCGTGCTGCCTGGTCGATCGTGACAACGGGGTAACGGGCGGGGTAACAGTCTTCAAGAACGCCCCACCGCGCCCTGCGTTGCCCTTGCTGCGTGGGCCCCCCCTGTCCCTCCCGCAGCCCTGGCCCCTTCCCGCCGGCAGCGTCACGGGGGCCGGGGCATCTCAGCTCGATTGCACGCACATACCTCGCGGCCGATACTTGCCGGCATGGCAAGAAGCCCGAACCACCGACCCTCCTCCTCCCCCTCTTAAACG
>JASHYD010000224.1 GCA_030043175.1 Xanthobacteraceae bacterium
AAGGCTTTGACCCCGATTCGGCGCGCAATGAGAGGCGGAATGGGCCGCATCGTCATCCTTAGCACGGCCTGCATTTTCGCCGCCATCGCAACACCGTCGCGGGCCCTCGCCCAACATGTGGTCCTCGTCGTCAACGGCGAAATCATCACCGATTACGACATTGACCAGCGCACGAAGTTCAACACGGTTGCTGCCCACAAGACGGCCTCGCGGCAAGAGGTCATCGAGGAGTTGATCGACGACAAGCTCAAGGTGCAGGTCGCCCGCCGCTACAAAATCGATATCACGGACGCCGACGTCGAATCGAGCTTTGCCGACATGGCACGGCGGATGCACGTGACAGCCGACCAGCTTACTCAGAACCTCACCCAGAGCGGCATCGACGCCAAGACGCTCAAGGCGCGCGTGCGCGCCGACCTGAGCTGGCAGTACATCATCCGCGGCAAGTACCAGTCCTCGCTGCAGGTCAGCGAGAAGAGCGTGCTCGACGAAATCGCGACCGAGAAGAAGACCGAGGGTGGCGATGTCGGCTACGACTATACCTTGCGGCCAATCCTGTTCGTGGTGCCACGCGGTAACACGGCGTTGCAGGAATCTCGGCGCAAGGATGCCGAGGCGCTGCGCTCCCGCTTCACCGCCTGCGATACCGGCCTGCTTTTCGCGCGTTCGTTGCGCGATGTCGCGATCCGCGAGCCGATCGTGAAGAACTCCTCCGACCTGGTGCCTGCCTTACGACAAATCCTCGACAAGACCGAGATCGGGCACCTGACCCCCCCGGAGACCACGCCGCAGGGCATCGAGCTGTTTGCCTTGTGCGAAAAAAAGGAAACGAAAGCCGAAACACCCGAAAAGCGTCAGGCGCGCGAGAAAATCTTCAGTGAACAATTCGAGGCGAAGTCCAAGAACTATCTTCGCGAACTGCGCCGCCAGGCGATGATCGAACGCAAGTAGCGACACTAGCGTGATGTCATTCGTTTTCGCTACGGCTGCGCCCCATGTTCATATCGCGTAGACAGTGTTCATATCGCGTAGACAATGGAGAACCCAGCAAGGCGGGTCTCTCGCGCGCGAGCTTGGCGATCATGCTCGCCGCCGACGGCGGCCCGATGCTTTTCCTCATCTCAGCCCCACACATCAGGGCCGCCGTCCTGCGGCCCGTCAACGCATAAGCAGGTAAGTACGTTCCGCCAGCCCAGCCTTGATTAAACCGATCGTTAACGATTGTGGCTGTAGTTGACTGACGATCGGCTTGCGTTCAACCGGCGGATGGGCTGCTAGGAGCATTTCTTCAATGTCAGTGTACCGGAAGGCTTTCCTTCTCTGGTGGACCGCCCTGGTGCTGTTCATCAGCATATTCCTGTACGTGAATCGGGACCTGATGCCGCCAGTGACTTACGATTCACCCTTTTTCGCAGGGCTGGCCGTGATGATCTTTGCTTTCGGCTCGTGGATACCGGGCGCTTTCTTACGCTTGTTGCGGTCTGACTGACCGTTCAACACCGTTCATCAACTGGATGTGACTCGCCGCGCAGCGATCCCGCCGCGGCAACGGTCTAACATCCGGTCGCGCTCTGCACATCGTCGAACAGTTCGCCGCTGGCTGCGCCTGCTTGCGGCACCCTGCCGTGGCGACGTGGCCACCGATGTGGCCCTCGCTATCAGCGATTCTATCCGGGATGCCGGGATCGCCGACGAACACCTTGAGGAAGCGCTTCGAGAACCACCCCGGTGCCTGCGTAGCGCTGACCGCCGCGCATTTTCAGGGATGGCTTTGCCGCTCCTTTGTCACCTGCGCCGTTGCCGCTTGCTCCCAGTCCGATCCTTCGGAAATCTCTTCGGCGGCGTCTGCCTGCACTGCCTGCCGAGCCTCAGCATCTGCCACGGCAATTTTCAAACGATCGAACACATTTCTGACGCCATCAAGGAAATCCTCGATCACCAACGTCGATTCGACATGCGCGAGGGTGACGTGCTCGGCGGCCTCGATGTGCTGGCTCAGCTCAGCGGGCGAGGGATGGGTATTAATGATGGCTATGCAAAAGCCGATGAGTGCATGCACCTGCCCGGCGAGGAATTGTACATTTTCGCTTTCCCGCGTGTCCGCCATCAAAACCACCCAGTTGGATTGTCGCGGACCATCAACGCAGGCGGTGCAAGCCGTGTTCCGAGATTTAGCAGTGGGTGATATGGAGCCCCCCGTAAACCCGGAGATTGTGCTGCCGACGCGCCATCCGGGCACTGCTCACGCAGGATTTCGACGCGGTCACACTGGCGCCGTTGCTCATTGCTGGCGGGTGAACAGGGAACCGCCCAAAGGAGGGCGCCTGCGATGCAATGCTCACGACGGTCAAGCTACACCAGCGCGATAGTCGCCCACATGGCGAAACGCAGGGGCCCCACAGGCGCAGCACACGCCCGACGGTCGCATCGCCCCAATTTTGAGCCAGGTCGAGTTCCTAGAACGTATATATTTCTAGATGCAGGGGATGTTTCCGGCCAAGCGTTACGGTTGGGGTGCGACACCGCGTTTCAGCGGGACCGTGTAGACATGGTCCGCTGCCCGCTAATGCCTGGCGGGTTCACGACTCGGATTTTTTATGGGCGATTGCGAGCGTCGGGGAGCTGCCGCCACGCCGATTTCAAACTGCTATCGCCACCCCAGCAAGGTCGGGGGAACTCCCTTGATCATTAGAACGCCTGTTCCACGACTGATTACAAGGTTTGCGCGGTGTTGCCGGGTGGACACGCTGCTTGCGTCTTTATCAAACGTGTCGAACAGCCGACTGACAACTAAATCTCGCGGTGCTTTGCCATCGCGGCTGACGCCAAGTCTATCCGATCTCCTGCGGAAATGGCGACCAGTCGTAAGTGGCCCCGGCGCTCCGCCATCCCGTCAAGCGTCGGGGCCAACGACTGTTCCGGAGAAACCAAGCTGGATCAGCGGCCGGACCAGCCACAGGCACCGTAGCCGCCATGGGCCCGGTCACCAGAGCAACCGTACCGCGATAGCCACCGCACCCGCCGTACCCCTCGCGCCTCCCGCATCCCCATAGTAGTCGCGGGAATATGACCGGTCGCAGGGCGTACAAGAGCAATCCCGCCCCGACTTATTCCCGACGAGGCCAGCTAGAGTCCCCACTAGCAGCACTGCAAAAAGTCCGCTCAACATCTGCGGCCTCCTTGGGATGTCCGCATCACCGGGATAGTCGTCCGCGCATAGGAATCCAGCGAGCCATCGATCGGAAGTTAATAAATGACGCGGCTGGCGACATCGGCAGCCAAGCTTCCATCGATAGACGTCATGGCCCCGAGGCTGCGCTTTTATCTCCGGCTCCCTTATTGAGGCCGGCGATAATGTTTTGTCGATCACGGACCGACCGGGCCAAGATAATCACCATGGTCTCGCCTTCATGCATTCCAGGAGCGAGGTCCTCACGCCATCGGCGGTGGTGCGGCTCACTTGCCTGGACCTCGCCACAGTGCATCCGGCGGCGGTAACGGCATCAAGCTGGATGGACAGATCCTGAGCTTCGAAACGCGATCGTACCCGCAGGGCATTCCCCAACTCAACCATATCCAAAACCCCATGTGAGACTCGCCCCGAATAAGATCAGCCGTTTTGAGACACGACTTCCTTGGGTAAATGAGGATCTCACAAGCACGAACTGAAAAGGGTTTACCCATGCAAGACAAAACCAAGAAGGGAGCCCGCCGGCAACTCGCCGCCAGACGTTCGTGAGGCTGCTCGCAGTATGACTGTGACAAATCACACACGCCCTTGTGATTACTGGTTCAGTTTCGGTTCATCGCATTCCTCGTAAGTTTCTTTGCAAGGGGCGCGTAGAAAAAGGAGCCAAAACATGACGAGCAAATCAGTCTTTGCGTTGGCGGCAATTCTCGCGCTTGGCAGCCTATCGCTTGCCACCGATGCTTTCGCGGCTC
>JASHYD010000225.1 GCA_030043175.1 Xanthobacteraceae bacterium
GCTGCGCTCCGTGACGCCGACATCCCAAGTCACAGCCAGGCTCGATGGAGCATTAGGCGCGCCAGCATCGATCCGATAAAGGCCGGAACTACAATAGCAAATCCCCAGAACAGATACTCGAACGGCCAGAGATTGTGCGAGGTCGGATCAACAATCACATCGCGAAGTAGCAAGGTGGTGTGTATGACGACCATCCCCAGCAAAATCGCCAGCGGGATCAGAAGGTCGCTGGAGCCGATGAACTCGCGAGCCGGTGGGACAAGATTCGCATGTCTGCTACGCGAATACGAATACGCGAATTCCAGCAGGAAGGACGACACAAGAACAGCCGCGAGCCAGACGGCCCAAATGGCCGGGTATGTGTCAAGCATCGTCGGCCCGCTGAGCGAAAGCCCGTTCCTGATCAATAGGACATCGGAGAGCGCGCCGATCACGAACGCCAATAGCGCAACGGCTATGCGAAGATAGCTCAGAGGCACCTCTGTGGTCGTACGCCCGCTCAATGCCGATCACCGTGGAGGCAGGCATCATAGCGGGTTCCAAGCATGGAGATAACTAGTTTCAGCGGGACGCCCTCTACGCCATTCGACCGATCGGCGGCGGTCCAGTCGGACCCGGTGGCCCCTGTGGGTCCGGTATCTCGAAAGAGTCTCCCTCGCCTCCTCAGTGGCCAGAGCGCGCATGGCACGAATGAGTGCTGCGACCTCACGCCGGCTGGCCGGTGTAGCGGCCGTGCTTCAAGGCGTGCTTGTCACCCCTCGGACCGCCCAGCAATCGGCCGCCGTGCATCCGGCATCGACCATTCGCCATCGCTGCGTTCCGGCACGGCTGCCCGGTGGTCCGGCAGTGGGCACCGCATCTCGGGCTGACGTGCATCGGCAATTTGCCTCGCATGGGCTTGATCCTCCAGCTTGGTGCGATCGCCGCCCCCCGAGGTTTCGACCATTCCCACCACCGCCTGACCGTCGGAATGAACGCGGTCGGGAAATTCACCTCGAATTTCGGCGAACCTCACTCCTGTGGGAGGCCGGCTTTGCGGAGTCCGTCGTAGAGATGCTCGGCGTCTTTAGGATTTCGGTAGACAGCGGTGCGTCGCCACCGGCTGATTGCGAATTGTGGTTCGATCCGCAGCACATCCGCAGCGGCCGCGCGCGCCTCGGCAAAATGGCCGAGCTGACCATGGGCAGCCGCAAGCCAGAGGTGCGCAACTCGCAGATTGGGAGTGCACGCGGCGCATTCGCGCAGCAACGGGACAGCTTCCTCGTACTGACCGAGCATGTAGTGGGCATTTCCCATAACGACGAAGCGGCGATACTGAAAGGGATCGATCCGAAAATTGGCGCGCAGAACGTCTATCGCGCGTGCCGGCTGGCCAGCGAACACCAACGCGAGCCCATACCCATGATCATTGTAATTGGGATTTAGCACGATGGCCCGTTCGAACTCCGCAATGGCGGCGTCGTGCTGTCGCAAAAACATCAAAACCCAAGCAAACTGCGAATGGCTCTCGGGCAGATTGGAGTCCAATTGGACGGCCGTCTTGGCCAGTTCGTGTGCGCGATCAAGTCCGGCGGCCCCGAGGTAGTCTTCATCTATCGGCTCGATGTAGGTGTGCGTATAGGTGCGGGCGAGCATCGCGTAGGCGCGGGCATAGTTTGGCTCGATCTTCAGAGACTCCCAAAGCAGCTCTCGTGCGCGGTACACCAGCTCGCGTGCGCGGCCTGAGAGCGATAGGCGAAAGCTCTCGGCTCCGCGCAGATAGTAGTCGTACGCCTCCCAGGCGGCGGGGGGCTTCAGCAGCGTGCGCTCAGTCTCGGCTGCAGTCACGCGGGCCGCCAAAATGGAGACGATGCTGCGCGCCAGCTCGTCCTGAACGGCGAAGTCGTCCTTCAGCTCGTGGTCATAACGCTCGGCCCACAGGTGCGTGCCCGTTGCCGCATCGCTCAACTGCGCCGTCAGCCTCACCTTGCTGCCGGCTCGTCGTACACCACCTTGGAGCACATATCGCACCCCAAGCTCCTGTCCGATGCGGCGGACGTCGACGGCCTGCCCTTTGTACTGAAAAGTTGAATTGCGCGCGATAACGAGCAGCTCGGAGAACTTGGACAGCTCTGTAATGACGTCTTCGGTGACGCCGTCGCTGAAGTACTCTTGCTTCGCGTCGCCGGTCAGATTGGCAAACGGCAGCACTGCTATGGCTGCTTCATCGGATGTCGGATGGCGAAATTGGTGGCCGGCAACCGATACCGGTGCCATCGCCACGGTTGTGCTTGCCCCATTTGGCATGATGGGCATGGCAAACCGGTAGCCGCGGCGCGGCACGGTTTTTATCTTGGTCTGATCGCGGTCGTCGATCGCGTGGCGTATCTCGCTGATGCATTGGGTGAGCGATTCGTCCGTTACGGTGACGCTCGCCCAGACTCTCTTGATGATCTCGTCCTTGCCGACCAGCCGGTCATTGTTCTCGACCAGATATCGTAGGACTTCGAAACTCTTAGGTCGCAGCTCGATCTCGCCCGTGGCTGTGCGTAGCTGACCGCGCTCCACATCCAGCACATAGTCCCCGAATTGGAACATCGTAAGCGCTGTCGGCACCGCAACGACAGTCCCTTCTCACTCGAAGTTGACGGGAATTTCAGTTTTTCTTGAGCCTTTCTTGAGAAAGTCCGGACAACTGCTTCATGCACCGCCACCCCTTTATATGCCAGAATGGGCTTCACTTCCATTGCAAGTTGAAGGCGAGGCGCAAAGGAGCACCCTCATGATCAACCGTCGTCGCTTCATGGCTGGCTCGGCAGCCGGTGCGCTCTCAGCAGCACGCCCATCAGCGAGGGCATTGGCGCAACAGCCCGCCATCAAGATCGGCCTGCTGCTGTCCTTTACGGGCCAATTCACCTACCCGGCGGCGCAGCTCGACCAAGGCGTCAAACTCTACATCGAACAACACGGCGACTTCGTGTCCGGGAGAAAAATCGAAATCATCCGTCGAGATACCGCTGGCGCACCAGAATTGGCAAGGCGCCTGGCCCAGGAGCTCATTGTCAATGAGCGGGCGGATATCCTCGCAGGCTTCGTCACCACTCCTGAGGCGTTGGCTGTCGCTGAGCTATCTGCGGGGGCGAGAAGGTTCATGGTGGTCATGAATGCCGGCGGTTCGGTTATCACCACCAAGTCGCCCTACATCACCCGTTCATCGTTCACGGTGGCGCAAAATTGCGAACTGCTTGGCCGGTGGGCCTTCGCCAACGGGGTCAAGCACGTTTACACCATGACAGCGGATTATGCCCCGGGGCATGACGCCGAGGCCAGCTTCCGACACGCATTCGAGGAAGCAGGTGGCGCAGTCGTTGGCTCCGCCAACATGCCGTTAGCAAACCCTGACTTCTCCGCTTACGTTCAGCGCGCCAAGGACGCGAGCCCTGAAGGGATATTTATCTTCGTACCCGGCGGATCACAGCCGACCGCATTGGCGAAGGCCTTGATCGCTCGCGGCATGGTTCCAGCCAACTACAGGATCATGGGGGACGGTGAACTTACCGATGAAGCGCCGCTTAACGCCATGGGAGATGCCGCAATCGATATCGTGACGGCATTCCACTACGACTACACTCACCAATCCGCTGCCAACTTGGCTTTCGTGAAGGCTTACAATGCGAAATTCAATCGCAACCCGGACAACGTCTCGGTCGGCGGATACGATGGCATGCACGTCATCTATGAGGCGCTCAACAAAAGCGCCGGTCGCGCCGATGCCGAAAGCTTGATCGCGGCCGCCAAAGGCCTGAGGTGGGAGAGTCCGCGCGGAACGATTGCGATCGATCCCGACACCCGAGACATCATCAACACCGTTTACATTCGTCGCGTCGAGAAAGTGTCCGGCCATTTACAGAACGTCGAAATTGCCAAATTCGAAAATGTGAGGGACCCGGCGAAGGCGCGCACGAACTAGGCGAACGTTTGCGACGACATGGGGCAAGGATCTCCACACATGCGCAATGCGGTGAATTGCCTGGCAGCGCACAGCCAGAGCAGCGAAGCCCACAGCTATCCGCTCGGCTATGCGGACGGCGAGGCGGGCCGGCTGGCGGCGCAGGGGGCCTACTTTGAAGATCTGACGGCCGATGTACTGAGACGCGCAGGCGTCGGGCCCGGCATGCGGGTCCTCGATCTCGGCTGCGGTATCGGCGATGTTTCGCTGCTTGCAGCCAGCATGGTCGGTTCCGACGGCTCGGTGTTGGGCGTCGATCGAAGCCTCAACTCAGTCGAGACGTCGCGGCGGCGTGCCACCACACTTCAAATCCCCAACGTGCGCTTCGAGTGCGCGGAGCTCGACACCTTCGGTACCACCGAAATGTTCGACGCGGTGATCGGCCGTCTCGTGCTGGGCTATCAGCGCGATCCGGCGGGAATGCTCAAGCGGTTCGCAAAGCGCTTGAAGCCTGGCGGCATCGTAGCGTTTCAAGAGATCGATATCGACATGTCATGCGAGCCAACCTCCGAATTGCTCGATAATGTTCGTCGCTGGATTATCGCCACGTTCGCAGCATGCGGCGCCGAACCCCGCATGGGAAGCAAGCTGCTTCGAACCTTTCTCGACGCCGGCTTCCCGCGGCCGACGATGATCGCAAGCTGCCGGGTCGAAAGCGGTCCGGACTCCGTCATCTATCTCCATCATGCGGAAATCATGCGCAGCTTGCTGCCGTTGGCGGAGCGTGCCGGCATCACAACGGCCGCCGAGGTGGCGATAGACACGCTGGCCAACCGATTACGGCAGGAGGCGGTGGCGTTAGAGCAGGTGTCGTTTGAGTCCCGCTTGGTCGGCGCCTGGTCGCGGGTGCCTGAAGGTTGATTTTGCAGCGGCATCGAGAGCGGCAGCTTTGCCAGCGCCCGCCACTCACAATCGGCAGGAGAAAACATGTGCCCCATCGCAGCGGATTGCACGGGCCGGGCGGAACGCCATGCGTGGAAGAGAACGGGTGAAAGACTCCATCTGCAATTGGTTTAGCTCTTCCGCGCCGGGCGGGCTCGCGATGGCAGAGACAAACGAACAACCCTACGCTACACGCTCTGCCGGGCCTTAGCGCCCGATCGACAATGGTCGCTCCGCTACTCTTTCCCTCTATGTCTTTGCGGGCGCCAACTTGCCGGTCCGCTCGGCAACGAGCACCGAGATAGCTTCCGCGCTTTGCGAGCGCGGCGTTACCGAGCGCCTGACTGCGAGCCTCCCCTCGTCACAGTGATTTTTGACTCTTTGGACGGGAGCTTCGGGTAGTTGCAACTTGGCGCACCAGAAGGCGCATCGCGCGAACAAGCTCCCTGATCTTGCGTCGCCCGGCAATATCGGCAATTTGCCCGGCATGGGATTGATTCTCCAATTTCGCCCGATCCCCGCCCCCCGGAGGTTCCACGACCCCCACCACAGCCCGCCCGCCGGAATGGACGTGGACATGCTCCACCGTCACCTTCTGCTGGCCCCTGCCACGATGGAGCAGCGTCGCATAGGTGCAGGAAAGCTTGTTCGCCTGGGTAAAGCTTTCTCATGGCGCGGCGGTAGCAGTCCATCGCCGCGTTGTGGGCGGCGATCAGTTGCGCCCGCCCCAACCGCGATGGCTATAGGCCCTCCTGCCGTTCAGCTTCGTTCAAAGTCCGAAGACATAGAGAACGAGAGCGTGGCGCTGCTCCCTGAGTTCCGGCGAATTGACGAGCCGCGTGCGCGACCCCGGGCTTGGCCCCGAGACAATCGCGATATATTGCTTGCCATTGACCTCGAACGTCATCGGAGGCGCCGAGAAGCCGGAGCCCACATTGATCTTCCACAGTTCGTCAAGGGTGGTGTCATCGAACGCCGCAACTGTGCCATCCAGCAGCGCGAGAAACACGAGCCCGCCGCCGGTCGCGAGCGTGCCGCTGAAATTCGGGTAGCTCAGGTGCACGCTCTTCTTGATGTCGCCGGTCAGCGGATCGACAGCCTTCAGGTCGCTTTCCCACCGTTCGGCGGTTCTAGCGAGGCCGCCATTCCAGCCTCTCTCCTTGTTGTGCTTTTCTCGGTCGATCGTAATTGTCGAGCAGTTTGACAGAGCGGGGATGTACAGCAGCTTAGTTTTTGAGCTGTAGGAACTCGGCCAGTAGTTGTTGCCGCCCTGCAATGACGGACAGACCTTCTTGGGTGGCTCATTCGAATTGAAGTTGCCGACGCCGGCATAGGTCTGAATATCCTTGGCGGGATCATATTCGAGCGGCTTGCCGGTTTTCTGGTCGATGCCTTTGGTCCAGTTGACCTCCATATAGGGCTTGGCGACCACCATCGCGCCATTGGCCCTCTCCATCGTGTAGAGAAACCCGTTGCGCGCGGAATGCGTGATCAGTTTGCGCGATTGCCCGCCGACCTGCCCGTCGATCAGGATATGGGTGCCGACCTCGTCGTAGTCCCACTGGTCGCCCGGCGTGAATTGGAAATACCAGTTCATGTTGCCGGTATCGGGGTCCCAGGAGATCACGCTGTTTGTGTAGAGATTGTCGCCCGGCCGATAGAAAGGATCGAACATAGGCACCGGATTGCCGGTTCCCCACAGGGTCTGGTTGGTGGCGGGATCGTAGGTGCCCGTTACCCACACCGCGCCGCCTCCGGTGCGCCAAGCATCGGTGTTGCCCTTCCAGGTTTCGCTGCCGGGTTCGCCCGGCGCCGGGATCGTATATTTGAGCCATAGCCGCTTGCCGGTCGCGGCATCTAGGCCAGCAATCCAGTCACGCACGCCCTGGTCGCCATTGGCGGCGCCGACGATGATCTTGTCCTTGATGGCGAGCGGCGCCGCCGTAAAGGTCACGTCCGGCGTGTCCTGGAATGAGCTTTCCCAGACCACCTTGCCCGTTTCCTTGTCGGTCGCGACGATGCGCGGCGAGTTGCCGAAACCGCCGGCGCCGGTGATGACGAGGTTGCCCGTGAGCGCCGCGCCGCGGCTGCGCATCTGGCGATCCTGCTTAGGGTCCATGCGCCACACGATGCGACCGAAATCGCCGGAGCGGGCGTCGACCTTGTAGAGGACATTCCAAGAATCCGTGACGTAAAGGAAGCCGTCCTCGGCCAGCGGCGTGGCATTCGTGAATTCGTTGCCGGCGCCGCCACCGAGCGGGACCGCATAAGCGAGCTTAAGGTCCTTGACGTTGTCTCGGCTGATGCGGGCCAGCGGCGAGTAGCGTTGGCCGTCATAGGTGCGGTGGTTCATCAGCCAATTCTGCGGCTCCTTGTCCGGATTGAGGAGGCGCTCCGGCGTCACGTCGGCTGCCAATGCCGGCCATGCCACGACCAGCATGCTGCAGATGAGCAAGTCGTTGCGGATGGAATGCTTGGGTCTTGTCATGATGTCCTCCCGACTATGAATTCATCTCATGCGCAGCCTATCCTGGCGGAGGCACCATGGGAACGGGCGGCACGCGGTGCGGTGGCGTGGCCGCAGCGCGGTATTGCTTGGTGTAGGCGGCGGGCCCGTTGGCCTCATAGGCTTTCTCGTTGGCCCAGATGCGACGACCGAGAAATGGTTCAAATGCGGGTCCGGCTCCTCGTAAACGTCGTAACGCAGCGCGCCGGCTTCCTTCTGACTCGGCCCGGCAAGCGCCTTGAACGCGGCCTGCAGCTCCCTTAATATCCGAAATACCGCCGCCAAACGGCATCACGACGACCCGGCCTAGTTTGCAGGTATCGCCGCTCCGCTAAATCACGCGCGTCTATCACCGCAGCCCGGTGGCATCGCCAAGCTTCCTTGGCGGCCTCCTGCGCCAAGCGCGAATCCGGATCGATGCCAAGCTGCTCGGCGCAACAGCCAGCGAGAAGGCCTTGGACAGCTTCCACAAAAATCTCGCGGCACTCATCGTCACACCAGGGAAATTCCGCAGGGGAGATAAACTCAGCCTCGTGCTCCGCGCCGCACGTTCTGCATCGGACAGTGGGCATCAGTGCAACCCGCGCCTCATTAACTCGATGCGATAATTTTCCTCGGCCGCCTCAGCTTGACGCTCCAATTCCGCAATAGCTGCAGCACGCTCGCCGACCGATAGCTTGATCTCGGTAACCACTAAGCTGCCATCGGGTCGCATCGTGATCTGGCACTCAACCGATTGCGATGGATGCAACGTGGTTATGCCCGCTCGCATAATCTGAGACCCGCCAAACGGTAACTCTAGCCTGGCAGGTCCGCCACCAATGGCGATAATCCCGCTCATGCTGCGGCT
>JASHYD010000226.1 GCA_030043175.1 Xanthobacteraceae bacterium
CCGACGCGCGATGCCGACGAATTGCCGAGCCGCGAGGAAGCCCTGCGGCTCTACACCCAAGGCAGCGCCTGGTTCAGCCACGACGAGCAACGCCGCGGTGCCCTGGCCGTCGGCCGGCTCGCCGATCTTGCGGTGCTGACGAAGGATTTCACGAGCGTCCCGACGGACGAGATCGGCACCATCGAATCGCTCCGCACCATGGTGGGTGGCCGGATCGTGTATGCCGTCGCGCCATTCGCGGCGCTGGAGCAGGAAGCGGAGAGGTGAGCGCCCACCGCAAGTTTGGATTGAGATCGCCTCGTGGATCGATTCCACGAACCAAGCGTATAGCGCGATCGGCTCACGCCTCATCCCGAGGAGCGGGTCGCGAAGGCTGGCCCCAGACACGATCTTGCCGTGGACGCGGCGCGTATGCGCCCTTCTCGGGGCAAGGCTGATGGATGATGTCGATATGATTCGCAATGTGGAAATGCCGCACTAAACTGGACGTCACATGACCACCACATCCAATGCCCCTTTCAGTTGGCCCAACAACGCGCGGCTCGCGGTTGCGGTGACGTGCCTGTTGGAAAGCTGGTCGGGTGATAACGGCCCGCCCTTCTCGGTGCAAACCACCGCGCTCAAGCCCGGCACCCACGACCGTGCCGCCATGACGTGGGGAACCTACGGCGTGCGCGCCGGGGTGTGGCGGCTGATCCGGATTCTCGACGATAATGGGGTCCCGGCGACGTTCTGCGCCAATGCGCGTTCGCTCGAACTCGCGCCGCAAGCCGCCGCGCAGATGCTCAAATCCGGCCACGAAATCGCGGCCCATTCCTACACCCAGGACAATATCTTGGCGTATCTCACCGTCGATGAGGAGCAGGCGGTGATTCACCGCTGCATCGACATATTCCGCAAAATCACCGGCGCGCCGCCGAAGGGCTGGCTCAGCCCGGTGGTGGCGTCGACCTCCCACACCGAAGAGCTCCTTACGGCCGCAGGCTTTCTGTGGTACGGCGACTACAACCACATCGACCTGCCGTTCTGCGCCAAGAACCGCAACGGCACGATCGTCGCGTTTCCGCATACCGATTACGCCGATCATCGCGTGCTGCGCGGCAGTCCGCGCCAGTGGTACGACGTCTATAAAGACACCTTTGACTACCTCTACCAGAACGAGCCGACGGCTTTTCTCAACGTCACCGTCCACTGCCATTTCGGCGGGCGCCCGCTGATCGCCGCGATGGTGGACAAGATATTGAAATACTTTCGAGGCTTTGCCGACGTGTGGATGGTCCGCCACGACGAGCTGGCGCAATGGGTGCGCGACAACGCGATTGCGGAATGGACCAACCAGCAGCGTTTTTTCAAAGATTTGTGAGGTTCATAAGTTGGGTTGGAGCGCCACCTCGGCGCTTGCCGGAGGTGGGAATTTGCCCGCGTTTCACGCAAATTGCGCCGTTACCGGCTATCCGCCAACCGCTATTTCCCGGACGCAAGCGTGTCGCGGAAAGGATTGGCCGGATAGACACCGAGAATCTTCAAAGAATTCGGCTGGCTGAAAAACGCCAGTTCTTCGAGCGCGAGCTGGAGACCCGGCTCCTGTGGATGTCCCTCGACGTCGGCATAGAATTGAGTCGCGGAAAAAGTTCCCTCCAGCATGTAGCTTTCGAGCTTGGTCATGTTGACGCCGTTGGTGGCGAAACCGCCGAGCGCCTTGTAGAGCGCGGCCGGGATGTTGCGCACCTGGAAGATGAACGTCGTCAATACCGGCCCATCATCGGGCGGTGGTGACTTGGCTTCCCTCGCCAGCACGATGAAGCGTGTGGTCGAATGGGACTCGTCCTCGATATTCTCGGCAAGGATTTGAAGCCCGTAGATTTCCGCTGCGAGCTTGGATGCGATCGCGGCGCAGGCGCGATCGCGGCGCTCCGCGACTTCCCGCGCCGCGCCTGCGGTATCGGCCGTGACCACGGTCTTGACACCAAGCTTGCGGAGGAAGTTGCGGCACTGGCCGAGTGCCATGGTGTGGCTCTCGACCGACTTGATCTCGGCAAGCCGCGCCCCCTTGAGGCCCATCAATTGATTGCGGATGGGCAGGAAGCACTCGGCCACGATATGCAACCCGGCGCCCGGCATCAGGTGGTGGATATCGGCGACGCGCCCCGCGACCGAGTTCTCGATCGGGATCATGCCGAGATCGGCTTCCCGGCTCGCGACCGCGTTGAGCGCATCCTCGAAGGTGGGGCAGGGCACCGGCTCGGCGTCCGGATAGGTCTCCCGGCACGCAATATGGGAGTTCGCCCCCGGCTCTCCCTGGAAAACGATCTTCAGTCGTCTGGCTGGCGTGATCATGGCGTCCTTCTACGAGACAAAATGGTCTCGTCAAGGTCGCGCTAACATGAGGCGCGCGGCTTCGAGGTCCGCCGGGGTGTCGACCCCGAGCGGAACCGAAGCCACGATGACCACGTCGATCCGCATGCCGGCCTCGAGCCCGCGCAGCTGCTCGAGCCTTTCACGCCGCTCCAGGGTTGATGCGGGCAGGCGAACGAACCGCTCAAGCGCCGCCCGGCGATAAGCGTAAAGTCCGATGTGGTGAAACAGCGGTCCGTCCCCAGAGGGCGCCGTTGCGCGGGTGAAGTAGAGCGCCCGCAATCGGCCCGCGCTGAGTGAGTTTCCGACAGGTGTGCCGACGACTTTAACGACGTTGGGATCGCTGCGCTCCTCCGGCCGGCGGATCTCCGCCGCGAGGGTCGCGATATCGACCGCCGGATCGGCGAGCGGCGCCAGCGCCGCCCGGATATCGGCCGGAGCAATCGCCGGAAGGTCGCCTTGCACATTCACGATGATGTCGGCGCCGGCGCCGATTTGTTCCATCGCTTCGAAGATGCGGTCGGAGCCCGACACATGGTCGGCCCGGGTCATCACGGCCTGACCGCCGGCTTGGGCGACGGCGACGGCGATTTCTTTCGCGTCGGTGGCCACATAGACCGGCCCGAGGCCTGATTCCTGGGCGCGATCCAGCACGTGGACGATCATCGGCCGGCCCGCGATATCTGCGAGCGGCTTGCCGGGCAAGCGCGTCGACGCCATGCGAGCCGGGATGAGGATGAGGACGCTGTCCGCCATAGAAATCCTGCTGCGTTACGCACGGCCGCGCTTCTTCCTCCCGGGGCGGGGAGCAACGCCCTACTCCCAGGAATGTTGGGGCAATCGCATAATGGCGCCGCCTGCCGGCGACATGGGTAACACATTTTCAGGCGGGAGGTTGACCGGTCGCGCAAGGAGGGGACGCGGCGGTTCTGCTGCGGCTTGCCGGGCGCAATCCCAGCAGCACATCAGCTCTGATCGAATGCACCGACCCATGGCACGCAACACCCGCAACGTTGCGTGCCATGGCGCCGGGCGATGTCGAATTCAAGTTGGACCGGCACGATCCCATCCACCTGGTCGGGTCTGGCGGCGCGCCGTTGATCGATGGACGCGAAGTGGCCTGGCACTGACGCAACAGGTCCTGAGATGATTTTGGGCAATGAGATCTGGTCGGCCCTCAGACTTTGCAGCGACGCCCGCCGGGCGTCGCTGGCTGTGTCTTTACGCCCATCCGTCAGCCTTGCGTAACCGGAGCGGCGTACCAGCGGGACTCGGCTTACAGCACGCATTGCAAATGACTCACTATTAAGGTCAATACAGTTCGTCGACGACGCCACGTGGCCGGCGACGCGAGCCGAACAAAGGCAGGAGGAAATCGTGCAAGCCTGCGAACTGGGGACACGGTGGCTAACCGTACGCCGTCCTGGTCGGGCCGCGCTCGAGGCGATTCGAGCAACTAAAGAGAGCACCGACGAGATCAAACACCTGCTGCCGTCATGCCGGCGCTTGTCACGGGCGTCGGCGTCTTCCTTACCGGTGCTCGAGGCGGGGGCGGGTAGGAAGGAGGCAGCGAGAGCGGCGTGGATGGCCGGATGATCCGACCATGCGGCCGAACAACCGATGTGGCCGGCACTCTCCGATGGCTCCAATTTTTCTTGAGGGAAAACGCGCTTGTCCAAGCTGTCGCTGACTCTTGCTTGCGGCGATTACGAAATCGTGCGTGCGCTAGCGGACGGAAAGGTCGTGCCGGACGGCATCGACCTCAATGTGCTGACCGAGATGGACTCAACAACGCGGCATTGGCGCTTTTTGCGAAACCAGGAATTCGACGTCGCGGAAATCTCGTGTTCGTCCTATCTCATCGCCCGCGATCAAGGAATGCCGATAGATGCGATTCCGGTCTTTCTTCATCGCAGGTTTCGCCACGGATTCATCTTTATCAACACAACCAAGGGCATACGCGGTCCCGGCGATCTCGTCGGCCGCAAGATCGGTCTCAAAGAGTTCCAAGCCACGGCCGTGGTCTGGATCCGCGGCATCCTGCAACATGAATACGGCGTGCCGCTCAACTCGATTGAGTGGCTTTGCGAGCTCGACGAAACGATGGAATTTGTGCCACGCGCCGATTTCAAGATCGGGCGCGTGCCGGCCGATGCATCGATCGAGCGGATGCTGGCGGACGGAGAGATCGATGCAATTCTGCATCCTGATTTGATCCGCCCGCTGGTCGACAAGGATCCGCGGGTTAGCCGACTCTTTGCGGACTGTCGAAGCGAAGAATTGGCGTATTACCAGAAGACCGGCATTTTTCCGATCATGCATGTTATCGGCATCAAGCGGCGAATCATCGAAAACCACCCGTGGGTTGCCATCAACCTGTTCCACGCCTTTGATAAGGCCAAGAGCCTTGCGATGAAACGGCTGGCCAACCCGCGGGTTGTGCCGCTCGCTTTTTACCGGGAGGCGTGGGAGGAGCAGGAAAGGATCCTGGGGCCTGATCCCTGGGAATACGGCCTCACCGATAGCAACCGCCGCAACCTTCAAACGCTTGTTGGCTACGCTTATGAGCAAGGCCAGATCCGGCGCAAATTCGTGCTCGATGAACTGTTCCTGGATATGTCTCAGGGGCGCAAGCGCGGCGTCGAGTTCAGGATGTAACCCATCATCCCCGCCTGTAGCCGGGGGCTTTTGCCCGAGCCTCTTGGAGTGGGTTACCAGGGTAAGGTTGGGCCTGGCATCGCCGATGTGCTGCTGAACCCCGACCACATCCATCCGTGCTCGCGTGGCGGGTAGAACCGTGTGAGCAACTCGTTGCGGCGTGTATCCCCTACAAGACCGACAAGAACGCAAGGCCGATCGAAGAATTCCTTGCCGCCAACCCGGCCCTGCTGACCCGTATCAAAGCGCAGGCGAGGGCACGCTCGACGATGCCGCCGTCGTCAGGCAATGCGCGGCAAGTCCGCTCGAGGCTTCGAAACCGGCGACGTGGTGCGAGCCGAGGTGCCAGCAGGCAAGACGGCCGGGAACCGGACGTGTCGCGGGGCAGCGGCTCTTTGAGAGTGAGCCATGCCGACACAATCGACAGTCCTGCAAAGTTCTCTATTCGCGCGGACGGCTATTGCTGCGCTCGGCAACCCGCGCCTTCCCGTCCTGAAGAACGGGTTTCCAACGCAGGAGACTCTGATGACGGACAGAGATGAGTGTTGCTGGCTAAACCAATCAAGCATGATCTCGGCGCAGGTCAACAGCTGCGCTGAGATCGCGCAGATCGTGTCACACGCGCGCCTGATCCGTTTGGCGGCAGGTTGTTCGCGCGCGAGCTTCGCTCAGATCGGGTCGGGTGTGCGGCCAGCTAGACAACCGGAACGCCGCAATAGCAACGCTTTCTCTCTTACCTCCGCCTCTCCTTAGATGCTGCTATTATGGTGATCTTGTACTCAGGGCGGCTTTCCCTTGGCCTCGCTCTCAGCGACTGAGGGCTTCAGCCAAAACGTACCTTTGCAGGCTGGCACACGGGAGATGTGCGATGAGGACTCTGATCACCCGACGCCAGGCGTTGGCCGCGACTTCCGCGCTTGCGCTTGCTCCATTTGGCGCCAACGCAGCCGAACCGGAGGCAGTGGGGATGCAACTCATCCTCGCTGCCGACGTTTCAGGGAGCGTGAATGCGGCGCGTTACAAGACGCAACAAGAAGGTTACCTGGAAGCGCTGGGGGACGCGCGCGTGCTCGATGTCATTCATGAGCTCGAGCCTCCGGTCCTTGCCGTCACCTTCATCGCATGGGCTCGCGACCAGGAGGTGATGGTTCCGTGGACACGGGTCGAGGATGCCAAATCGATGGACTTGTTCCGTGGTCGATTGAAAAATACCCAACGCCCACAGATCGGAGTCAATACCCTCATCAGCAGAGCCCTGTCCTTCTGCGACCGGCAGTTCGACCGGGAGTTTACGGGCGGCAGAAAGGTTATTGATGTTTCCGGAGATGGAGACGATAATCAAGGCATTCGTGGCCTTCGTGCAGTCCGCGACGCGTTGATTGGGAAGGGGGTCGTGATCAATGGCCTGCCAATTATCGTGAAGCCGCCGGAATATATTTTTCCGCCACAACCTCCCGAAGGACTCGACGTGTACTATCGCGACCATGTCGTAGGCGGCGAAGGACACGTCACGATCGAGTCGATTGGCTTCGATAACTTCAAGCAAGCCATCCTGCAGAAGCTGCTGCTGGAAATCGGGTGAGCGCGCTTCCATGCGGAACATTGAGTTCTCGGATTAGAGAACCTGACAGGGGAAGACAATCATGCCGCTGCAAAGCCCAACCTGCGCTGTCGCCGTCGCGGTTGCCGCCACACTGATGATGATCGGCACGGTTCAGGCGACCGAGGCCGCGACATATCCGGACTGGAAGGGCGCATGGGCGCGGTGGGTCCCCCCGAGGTCCACGCGCGACCCTGGCAATGGCGGGACCGGCTTCACGGCCGGCGGCCAGCCTTCGTTCGATCAGACCAAGCCGTGGGGGCTTGGACAGCAGGCCCCGCTGACTGCCGAGTATCAGAAGGTCCTGCAAGACAGCCTGGCCGATCAGGCCGAGGGCGGCGAAGGCAATTTTTTTGACCACGCCGTTCGCTGCCTGCCCGGCGGAATGCCCCTAATGACCATCGCATTTACGCCGTTGGAATTCGTCGTGACGCCAAAAACCACCTATGTGTTGATCGGCGGCTCGGAGCACTTTCGTCGAATCTTTACCGATGGACGCGACTGGCCAACGGACATCGAGCCGAGCTATGCGGGCTACTCGATCGGCCGATGGATCGATGAGGACGGCGACGGGGTCTATGACGTGCTCGAAGTCGAAACGCGCGGCCCCTTCAAAGGGCCTCGCGCTTACGACGCAACCGGACTGCCGCTCCATTTCGACAATCAGTCGATCTTCATTGAACGGATGCACCGCGACAGCACCAACCCGAACATCTTTCACGATGAAATCACCGTCATCGATCACGCTTTGACGCGGCCTTGGTCGGTCGACAAGAAATATGTCCACGATGCGAACCCGCGCCCCGACTGGGCGGAGAGTTATTGTACCGAGAACAGGTCGATGATCGCCATTGGCCGGGAGAGCTATTTCGTCGGCGGCGACGGCAAGCTGATGCCGGTCCGCAAGGACCAGCCACCGCCGGATTTGCGGTATTTCAAGCAATCGCGAGAGTGACAAATGCCTGCGTAGACGGGCAGACGACCCGGCGCGCGTGTCCCTGGCGCTCCGACGGAGTGACCCAACTGCGATGACGCAACAAGCTTCAAAAATGGCTCTCAACGCGAGCTTCGCTGTGACCGCCGAGCAATTTTTAGGGCACTTGCGGGAACTTGCAGCAGGCTTGCAATTCGTGTCATCAAACATATCGACGACCGTAGGAGTTGAGCCGAAGCGGGGAGGAAAAACGTGAGTGGTATAAAAAGCGTAACCTGCATTGGCGTCGTTCTTGGCATGTTGTCCATTCTGTCCGCTGCCGGTGCGCGGGCGCAGGAGTCCCGCGACTCGACCGAACAGTTCGAGGCACTCAAACGCAAGGCCAACGGCGGCACGAAAATCACTTGGGAAAAACTGCCGGATTGGACCGGCATATGGACGCGCACCCCGGGCATCGGTCTCAAGTTCGATCCTGCGCAGCCTTCGCTACAGCAGACGACGGCGCAACTCACGCCGGAATTTGCCCGTAAGCACCAGGAAAAACTGGAGCGCGTCGCCAAGGGAATCGAATGGGATCCGATCAGCAATTGCATTCCCCCCGGCTATCCGCGCTGGCTGACCGAGCCTTTCCTGCGGGAGTTCGTACTCAGGCCGGAACAGACGCTTCTCATCAACGAGATGGTCAACGACATCCGCCGCATCTACACGGATGGGCGAGGCCACACGCCGGAGGATGAGGCCTATGCGCTGTGGAACGGCGACTCGATCGGCTTCTGGGATGGGGACAGCCTCGTCATCCACACCACCCAGCTGATGGCCGGCCAGTACCAGCGCAGCCAGCCGGATTATACCGATCAGGTCGAGACAGTGGAGCGGTGGCACAAGGTTGACGACAATACGATCGCTGCCGACGTGACGATTTACGATCCGCCGTCGCTCGTCAAACCGTGGCATGTCGTGCAGACCTATTCCAGGGTCACCACGCCGAACC
>JASHYD010000227.1 GCA_030043175.1 Xanthobacteraceae bacterium
AACGAGACGCTGCACTGGTTCGTGCTCGCGGTGGTGACGGCATCCTATCTTACGCTGCGGCGCATCACCCAGTCCCCCTTCGGAATGGTGCTGCAATCCATACGAGAGAACGAAAGCCGCACCCGCGCGATCGGCTATCCGGTTGAGCGCTACAAAGTCGTTGCAGTCATGCTTTCGGGACTGTTCGCGGGGCTCGCCGGCGCGCTCTACGCCATCCAGAATCGCTTCGCTGCGCCCGACTTCGTCTACTTCCTGGTTTCCGGGGAGACAGTGATCTTCAACGTCATGGGCGGCATAGGAACATTGGTCGGCCCCATCGTCGGCGCCGGTTTTTTCCTGCTGCTCCGCGAGATGTTCTCGCGCTTTTTCACCGAGTACTATCTCATTCCGGTGGGGATCATCTTCATTGCGATGGTCATTTTCATGCCGCAGGGCCTCCTCGGCTTCGGACGGAAGTGGCTCAACCGTTGAGCATTAGCAAGCCGTGGCCCGGATGGTGCGCAGCCTCGCCACCACCGCCTACTCCGGATGAGGCTGCGGCTTCATCCGGGTTAGCCGGCTCAGCCAACATTTGCCGCCCGACCGGTCTTGTCGATTGCGCCCAAAACGGGCAGTGTGCAGAAAGAGCCCGAACCTGCCTCGGGTTCTCGATCATCTCTGCGCCACGCCGCCCCGCTCGCGATGCGAAAGTGTGAGGGAGGGGCGAACCGACTTCTTGTTCTTGTCCAAACCAGAGTCGATCTCACGGAGGAAAGCGCATGCGCAAGCTAACCCTGATATCCGCTGCCGTCATCGCGTTGGTCGCCGGTGCGTCGGTGACGATGTTCCTGCCAAGCCGCGATGCGGCCGCGCAAGCCGGCGGCGTCTATATCAATGCTGTCGATCTTGTCGTCATCCCTTCTGAGATGCCCAAATTCCTCGAGGCAATCAAGGAGAATGGCGCCAATGCCGTCAAGGAGCCCGGCTGCCGCGAGTTCAACATCACGGTGCTGGCCAATAATCCAAATCATGTCTTCCTCTACGAGGTCTACGACAATGCGGCCGCATTGGATGCGCACCGGCAGACCGAGCACTTCAAGAAGTTCCAAGCAACCACTGCCAGCATGATCGTGGACCGCAACGTTAGGGCAATGTCGCTGATCGCCTTTAATTCCAAATCACACTAGAGCGATGACTAGTGATTGGCAGGCATTACGACGATTACTTTCCTAATAATGTTAGTGTCGGGCGACATTGTTCGTCTCAACGAACTATCGGGAAGCATCAGTATGGGTTTTCCCCATTGCTTCCCCCATTGCTTTCCCATTTGGAATATTTTCACATTTGCTTCCCAAGCGGGGGGTTCCATGAAACGCGAAAGCGTCCGTCGCGACACTGACTCTGCCTGGCGGCAAGGCAGACTACTTCGAATGGGATGATGCGACGCCCGGATTTGGCGTTCGAGTGCGCGAGCCCAATAAGAAGATTTGGTACGCCCAACTACGCACTCATGGCCACACCAAGCGCCTAGCGTCAGGCGATGTCGCCCGAATCGATCTGGAGCCCACCAGAGCGGCAGCAAAAGAGCTTCTTTGCCAAAGCGACGCTAGGCCAGGATCCGGTAAAGGCGCGCGCAGGGAAGGATATCGCGGCCAAGGAATCCGCGTCTAGCCCGAACACGCGCCGACACCGAGAGCGTTTTTTCGGAACTACCTCGCATCACTGCACGGCCAGCCAACCGATGGCGTGACACACCGCGACGTCGCCGTTGCGATCGCAGATCGCCGCTGAGCACGATAAGATAGGTGCCAAGCATACCCGGTCGGCGCTAAACACCTTCTTCATCTGGGCCGTCAAGGAAGGCTATGCCGAAAGCAATCCTGTTGCGCTCCCGAATCCGGCCCCGGATGTCCGGGAGTCGCGGACATGCTTCTGATGCCAATCGTCGCCCTGATCACGGCCGGAATCATCAAATGGATCGACTAGGCGATTTTCTATTCGCGCCGGCGCGCAAAAAAAAGTAGACGACGCACGTGATTCGCTAGGGAATCGGTTCTATCGCCTGCCCGAGGACGGATGCGCGCTCCCTTTGGCACGTGCGTTGTGTTGCTGAGGCCGGCGGCGACGGACACCAGGACGCTTCAGCGGGCGTTCCTTGCCTGTGCCACCCTGCTTGGTCATCCAGGGGCGGGTGAAGTTCGGAGCACCCCGTGAAAATCGACGACAGGAAGCTGCGAGCCATGACTCGGCGCTATTCGGCTTTGGTATCGACCTTGAGTTGCTTGCCGAGTTGGAGGGTATAGCAAAGCCGCTCGTCAGGCAGTTTGGCCTGTTCGGGTAACCCGGTTGAAGGTACTCGCCTTGCGGTCAATACTGCGGGCATGGCTGCCAGCATTAAGTGTCTTTTTGGGTTCGTCATCCCGCAGCCGGTTTAAAGCTTCAAAGCCGACGGTCGGCACTGACTGGGTTCATGAAATCAAACATGACGGATCGCAATGAAACCATGAGACGTCGCGACATAATCACCCTCCTCGGCGGTGGCCTAGACTAGTATGGCCGCTCAATGCGCTTGCACAAGAGTCGGCCATACCGGTGGTCGGATTTCTAAACAGCGAGTCGCCAAAGCCGTTTACACAGCTCGTTGCTACTTTTCGCCAAGGTTTTGAACGAGCAGGGTTACGTGGACGG
>JASHYD010000228.1 GCA_030043175.1 Xanthobacteraceae bacterium
GTCGGCGGTGCGATGCTGCTCGACGGCATCCGCTCCATGATGGGCAGCCATCATAGCTTAGCGGGCGATTACGATCATGCGGGCGGCGTGGCGCACGCCGCGTCGTCGCCCTGGGACAGCGGCGGCGACCACGCAAGCGGCAATCTTTCCCACGACGCGGGTCTCGACGACATCGGCGGCGGACACCGGGCGGCGGCCTATGACGACTCAAGCGGGAGCGGCGGCGGCGACGATGCTGCCGATGACACATACGACCAGGCCGACGACGATTACGACGGCGGGGATGATGGGGACATGGGCGGCGGCGGCGACTACGACACCGCCTGAGCAATCGAAAACCGCGTCGTCGCCCGTCTTGTCCCGCTAACCCCACGATTTCCGTGCGGCGCCGGCCGGACGGTGGGTTGAGTGACAGCGAAACCCATCAGCGCATCGCCGCGAGCGACACCGGTGCGGGAGCGAACCCGTCCCTGCAGGACGGGTTCCGTCGACCCACGTCTTATGGGCAAACCAACGGTCTGCCAACCTCGCCCAGAGCGCACTCCAGTGCGGCACGGTCCCATCGACCGAGATTGGCCGCCACCTCGTAGGTGCTCTGCATGAATTCCATGAGCGTGCCCTCGGGGTCCGGTGCGGTGCGCACCGCCTCGTAGGGCAGGATGAACTCGCCCAGTTCCTTGGAAAAGAAAGCCCCGGCTGGTCGCACCGGCGCAGAGGCAAAGCCTTCGGGCGCCGGATAAGCATAGGAATAGAACGCCGGATCGGTCACCAGCGCACCGCCCGGCCAGAACCCGGCGCTCGATACCTCATGCGAATAGGCTTCGCGGGCGACGGCGTCCGGCAAGTGCGGCACGCCGCCCGGATGCGGTGGCGCCTTTCTTCCGGAAAAGCGCGTCACCGCCAAATCAAAGCTGCCCCAGAAAAAATGCACGGGGCTCACCTTGCCGACAAAGCCGGTGCGGAAATGCGCAAGGACATTGTGCGTCGAGAGCAACACGCGCCAAAAACGGTTGGCATAGTCGCGGTCGTAGGCCGCGTGCGCGAAGTCCTGATCAAATGGGACGCAATCAGCGATCTCGCACGGCATGGTCGTGATGGGAACCTTGATGTCGAGTTCGGCAAGCGCCGCGACGAGCTCGCTGAGGAACTCCGCGACCGGCTTTGCGACGAGCATGAGCTGACGAACGTGCCCGTCGCTCGTTCGCACCCACAGCACATGGTCGATGAAGTCGAAATCGATCTGGAACGAGCGGGCCCCGCAGGGGATTGGCGAGGTCGTCAGGCCGCGCGCCGTCAAGTACAGCGCCACATGCCAGGAATGATTGACCCATGGAGTCAGCGCCAGACGCATCTTGCCGACGATCTGCGTCCACAGATGCAACGTGTCGCAGGTGTCCTTCCAAGCCGCATAAGGCAACTGCGGCCATTGATCGGCGTGCGGGGTCGAGGGCATGCTTTCTCCTTCCGGGTCGCGTGAGGGCATCGGCCCCTGGCGATATAATTCCGCAGGCGCGAATTTAGCATATGCGCCTGACGCAAAATCACACCCTGGACATCACGCACCGACGCGCGATTGCCTGTTCCTAGTCGCCCGCTTCAACCAATTTGAAAGGATTTGATGTCGCGATTCGCGCGACGAGGGGACCACAAGCACCGTCTGTGAAGCGACGGCAAAAATGCCGCGCCGGGCCTCAATCATCGCGAGCATATCCGGCGCATCGAATTGCCTCGGCAATATGGCCCGCTTAATGGGCGGCAAAAGCGCGCGAAAGGACCTGATTCGCCGAACGCATCGCTCAAGGAACTGCGCTGAGCTTGCGTATCTCGGTCGCCGAGATCGCCTCAGTCTCTTTGTCGAGAACGATGCGCTCGACACTGTAGCCCACATCGCGCCCATAGAAGACGTTCGTTATATTCGGTAGCGACACTACCACAAAACGTCCGGCATGCGCCGAGAGGGCAGCCTCGATGCGTTGCTTCACGGCAAAGAAAGGCAGCGGACTATTTGCATCGATGCGTACGTGTCGCGCACCGCGATACACACTTGCCCGACTCTGCACAATCCTTTCTCAATCAGACGCCGATGGCCGCCATGGAAGGGCTGAAAGCGGCCGGTGAATAATGCCGTGGGCTTCTGAGGATCGAAGGGCGGGCGCAGCAGCGCCAAAGCCCGCTCGGCCCAATATTGCGGCTTACCTTGCGCTGGGACGCGCAGATCGAACTGTCCAGGCGGCACGAACATCTGGTTGGTGTCTTGAAGCGGCCGGCATCGATCCGATCGAGCCAGATCGTAAAAGCTTCCCCGAAAGCGGCGCGCGTCTGCATCGTCGGACAGATAAAGTCACTGTGCCGCCAGTTTCAACCACGCGATCGCACATCCATCCCATGCGGCGCGCATGCTCAACTTTGTCTTCGTGGCTGAAGCCAAGATCGCACCACAGGTTCGCGCGCACGGCGTCGGCATTGAACACGACCGCATTGAGCAGCGGCGCCAGGGTATT
>JASHYD010000229.1 GCA_030043175.1 Xanthobacteraceae bacterium
TGCGCGTCCGCAACTTCCGCGGCGCGCACCAGATCGCAGTCTATCGCGAGGGCGAACGGGCGGAGCGACGTGAGTTGATTCTGCATGAAGCCGCGAGTCGTCTTGGCATCAACAAAATGACGGTCATTCGACTGATCCGGGACGGGATACTGCCCGGCAGACAGATCTGTGCCGGTGCGCCCTATGTGATCCGTGAAGAGGATCTCGATCGGCCGGCGGTGCGGCGTGCAATCCGCAACGGCCGTGCAGTATCACCAGACGCACGACAAGGAAACCTGCCTTTTCAATAAGATCATGAGGTAGTGCATCATGTCACGATCCTGTTGAGACCAAGCAGGAGGCGATCATTGAACATTGCCGGATGATAGATGCCATCGCCGATGAGCGTGTTGGTGAGACCGCAGAGATCGAGCAGGCGGTACCAATCGGCATTGTTGCGCGCGAGGCGGGACACTTCGAGTCCGAGCACGATGCCGACATGTCCAAGCGCGTGCGGCACCGAGTAGTAGTGCTTGTCGACCTCGACGTGATAAGGTCAGTTGTCCACGGCCAGCATAGCGGTGACGGAGGCGTTCCGGTACATTTTTGGGGCGATCGCCACCACAGGGGATCGGAGCAAAGAGGCCGTTATGGATTGGGCGCGCATCCTGGTCCCGTTGGACCGTCTTGCATCAAGAAATAGATGCCCTCTTCACGAACTGGCGCACTGCCGGCGATTCGCATCCCCAGCCCGAAGTATATATTTCGTATATGTTTTCCGCCGAAAAATCATCCAAAAAATACGGAAGCCCGCTTCAGGCAGGCTTGTGAGCAGGACGGTACGGCCATCAGGGAATTCAATCGCATCGTGATGGGTCCTGGGGGATTGTTTGTTGATCTGCCGGAAAATCGCCGTGACATACCTCACATTTCGCAGTGACCAACCGAGGAAGCCGCGGTGTGTGATGCGAAGTCCGTTCCGAAAAGCGATTTCGGTTCCTGGCAGAAGGCAAACGGCCGTTCTCGGGCCGGTGCAGCGAAGCCCCGCGTTCCGATTCCAAAGTCACGGGTGACAAGCTTATCACCGACGACGGCGGGCCGGGATGCTACGTTTTGCAGACTATAGTCACACATGGAGATCTCCTGCGTTCGTAAATTTGCAAGCTCACACGCTGGGCATCCGGTGCGCCCCTCACGAGACGGCGGGGCATTGAGAAACCGCTCATCCTGTTCTGAGCGGAAGAGTGAAAAATGACTCCAGAGTCGCGCGCTGAGGGGATGCGGGGCGACATCCCTCGGATCCTTCAGCCTACTCGTACGCTGTGTCCGCAAGATGCTGTTTGTTAGGCCTGACCTGTCCCAGCCGTTCATGTCCCCTGGTCGTCTTCCGCTCCGTGGCTTCAACCAGCATGCCATAAAGCTCAGCCATACGCAGATGAAAGTTTCGACTTTCGGCGTAGGGGTCATTTGTAGCAAGGCGGCGAGATTCGTTCGCCAGATAGCGGTAACGTTCTGCCAATTGATTCGACATGACGCCTCCCCAAAATGATAAAACGGTTCGCAACCACCAGGGCTAAAAAGTCCTTCACGTAATTTCTTGTTCCCAGCCCGCCTTTCACACGTTCGCGAGTTATCTCCGCACCTCTATCACATGTTCGAGAGCGAGCTATTTGCTCAAGATAACGACACGTGGCCGGCCGGATGCGGCGTCGTAGCCGCCGCGACCGCACGCCTCGGTGGTGGCGACCATCACATAGCGAGACCACGAAACGTACCCGCTCTTTGTCGGGTCGGCCGGGCGAACAGTAGGCGATGCGTCTACGGGGGCTCGGATTGCGTGGGGTTTGGCATGGCACCAACCTCCGCCTCTACTGTGTTCCAATAGCCGGCTTCGTCCGCGAAAAACGCGAGAACCGCGTGAGAACCCTACTCCTTCTCTCATGCGCCAGCCAACGCTGGCGGCAGCGTTCGGCTGCGCTAGCTGGCGGCCTGAAATGATCAGCCGCACGTGACGTAGCTCACGTTCCAGCAAAGGCAGTGCGGGCTATAGTGGCGGCTCAAGGGCGAGCCGCGGGAACGGAGCTTTCTGCGATGCGCGTTAAGCAAAAGCCAAATGATGTCACGTTCCTTATCTGGGCTGTAATTATCTTGGTTGGATTGGCATTATTGTCCGCCGCATTGGGGGTGGCGCCGTTGAGTGAGCCTGGGATCTTCGACGATCCCTGACGAGTACCTTGCGGTTGCAAAGCATATACGCTCAGCGGCAATCAATGGGCGACCTTCGGGTCTCCACGCTTCTTTCTGAAGGCAATCCGGAGCCCATCAGAAGACGCTGTGAAGTTTTCTGGTTCGGGCATGCTCCGGACAATAACCACTATACTTTATTCCCAGGACCAAAGTATCCCCGCTGTGTGAACGCCTTCACCGACATAACGCCCGAGTGTTCCTCCCCCTGACTCGGCCCCGGTACTTGGGGCCATTTTTCTTGGAGCGCTACGTCCCAGAATGCCGAAATCCTCAAGATCATGGCCGGTCGCCTATTCAAAAACGACTCCGAACGTGAACGCCTTCACATACGCCGGGAGTTTGCCCGACCATCATTCAGGCCTCCCCACCCACGAAAGAGTTTGAATGGAGGCCAACATGAATCTCCGCAAGGAAAATCAATCGTCAAAATCATATGACCCCAGGATCATCGCATCTGTCGTCGTCGTCGCCGCCGTGCTGCTGATCGTCGCGGTCTACGCTCTCGCCGTTCAATTCCCAATTGGTCCAGACAAGCTTGCGACGTTCGCATTTCCTCCCTGAGAAGGTGGGAACGGTCTCGGTTGCTGCGGCTCCTACCAATCGAGCGACGCAGGCCTTAAGCGGGGCGCCGATACGAGAGCGAGCGATGAACTTCAAATCCGGTCATCAGGCGAACGTGGCGGCGACTGACCAGGTTGCGGTCGCGCTCGCCAATTCGCAACGACGCTGCCTTCCCATCTGAGGGCCCCCTACGAAAGTTCGCTTCCCACTACCGAGCACGATATCATCATCTGTGTCGATGCAAGAGTCATCCGGCGCACCGTTCTACCGAGACTTACGATTTTCGAACGCGCCTCGCTGTGGCGGTAGTACATCGGCGTCGCCGTGGTCTATGCGGGACTTTTCACCGCGCTTCTCGCGATTCTTGTGCTTGCCACTCACGGTTCGCTGTAATTCAACCCCTAACCAACACACCCTTCGGGCCCCAAAAGGCCCCGGCGAAAACGGGCGTGTCGGAGTGCGAGAACTGCACCATAGCCTTCACGTTCGCCATTAGGTTGTTGGCTCGGTGTTCCGCCTCACGGGCGAGAACGGAAATCTGCGCCTCGCTTCGCTTGCGGTCAGTGATGTCGCGAGCAATCGTTGATGCGCCGACGACTTCGGCTCGAAAGATAGAGTGGCCAAGCCGGCCCGTGCGCCGGAGACGCCACTACTAGCCCGCAACGCAACCGGGGCCAATCTTCTCGTAGCCGTGTTTGATGACCGCGAGAGCCCCGCTGTATAGCTCCTGGGTAAGCAGGGCATGACCCATTACGACGGAGTCAGCTTCATCAATCGCCGGGCCAAATGACGATTGATCGCCGTGCCGGAGCCGC
>JASHYD010000015.1 GCA_030043175.1 Xanthobacteraceae bacterium
GAAAGTCGGCTCCCCACCCATGGTGAGGCGTACGTCCCTGGCCGAGAGATCGGAATCGACGCTCTCGCCCAACGCGTCGAGAGCCTCCCACGCGGTATCAGAAAACGGGTACGTGACCCGCGGATGCTCGGCGATGCGAGACACTCGCATCTCGAAAGAGAAATCAACCTCCGCGAAATCGACCGCTCCGGTAATGGGTGCAGCCGAGCGGTAATGCGGCGTCGCGGCGAGTGGCAGATGGCCCTCGCCGCAAAGGAGGCCCGAGGTCGGATCGAACCCGACCCAGCCTGCGCCCGGGACGTACGCTTCGGCCCACGCGTGCAGATCGGTGAAGTCTTGGTCGGCGCCAGGCGGGCCATCGAGCGCCTTCACGTCGGGGCGCAGTTGGATGAGGTAGCCGGAAACGAAACGCGCCGGCACGCCGATGTGACGCAGAATCTGGACGAGCAGCCAGCCGCTGTCGCGGCACGATCCGCAGCCCGCTTCGAGCGTCTCATCGGGCGCCTGTACGCCAGGCTCCATGCGGGTGATGTAGCGGATCTTGCGGTGGAGTTCTTGGTTGAGCGAGACGAGGTAATCCACTGTGTTAGCGGGCCCGCGCGACAGCCCGGAAAGAAACGCTTTCAGGAGTGGACCTGGCGGCTCCGGCTCGAGGAACACAGCCAAATCGGTGTAGAGTTCCTCCGGATATTGGAACGGAAACCGTCCGGCATAAGGCTCAACGAAAAAATCGAACGGATTGATGACCTGCATGTCGGCCACCAGATCGACCGCGATCACAAACTCCGTGGTCCTTTCCGGAAACACCAGCCGGGCGGCCCAATTGCCATGGGGGTCCTGCTGCCAGTTCACGAAGTGCGCGGAGGGCTGGACCTTGAGTGCATAGCTCTTGATCGGCGTGCGGCAATGGGGCGCCGGGCGCAGGCGGATCACCTGCGGACTAAGGCTGACGGGTCGATCGTAGCGATAACTGGTAACATGGTGGAGGCCGACAAGAATTGACATGGAACGCCCTGGTGTTGCCCGGACTGTCCCACGCTCCCGCTTGGGGTGGTAGGCAGGGAACTGCCCGGGAATTCGCAGCGACAACGCTTACGCGCGGCGTTGACGCCGCGGTCTGTAGAGCGCGTCCCGATCGTCTGGATGCTCGTAGGGCGGGCAAAAGCACACCGCCCGCTACGGGCCTGATAACACGCTCTGGGGTGCCCACCAAAGCGCCTTGGTGGGGACCGCGCGCGGCGATTTGCCCGCCCTACAGGTGATTCCAGTCAATCGAAAACCGCTCCGACGTTTGCCATGCAAGTCGCGGGCCGGGAAGACGATGCGACTTCAGCTGAGGCTCTCAGCGTTATGGCCCTTCTCGCATTTTGATGCGATGCGACTGTGAAGGTGCAGCGTTGCCTAAGATTTAGATGGCAGGCTGGACTGGCGGCGGCGCCTGCGTATCCATGCTGCCGCGGACCTGGGGGAAACTGCCCCTGGATCAGGCTTAAGAAGCCACCGATCTAGCCCACAAACGCAAAACGAGCCTTTTTTGACGATAAGGCGAAATCTTGGTGTGATGCTCGTATAGGCACACTCCAAATTACTTGATCGCTTGCGGGTTGATCGGCGAGCCGGTGGCGCCCGTGATCACAAGCGGCGGGCCGCAGAAGAAGAACTCGTAGACGCCATCGCGGGTGCAATTTTCGGCAAGCTCTTTCAAGTAGAACATCTCCCCCATGGTCAGCCCCATGGCGGGGATGACCACCCAGTGCCAGGGCTGGTTCGCTTCCATCGTTTCATTGGGGCGTACCTCGACACCCCACGTATCGGAGCAGATGGCGGCGATCTCCTTTTCCTGGCACCAGTAGCAGTTCTCGAATTTGACGCCCGGAGCATCGCCGCCCGCGAAGGTACCCCAGCCCTGCTTAAGGCATTTCTCCAGCTGTCCGGTGCGGATGATGACAAAATCGCCGCGGCCGACCGCGACGTTGTGGGCGCGCGCGCAGGCGTCAAGCTCGGCGTTCGAAATGCCATAGCCGTCCGGCAAGCACTCGACATTCTTGAACCGCGCGACGTCGAGCAGCACGCCGCGCCCGACCATTTTGTTGCGCGAATGCTCAATGCCGAGTTTGCCCAGGCCGTTGCTATCGACGAGCCGGGCGTCATGGCCGTTATACATCCTCTCCTCGTAGAAGATGTGGCCGAGCGAGTCCCAGTGGGTCGCGCATTGCACCGGCATATTGATCGCGTCATCGGCGTAGCGGATATTGGGGACCACGTCCTGGCGTCCCGCCACCGCGTCGGTGCCGGTCGCCAGCATGGTGTGGATCGGGTTCCAACGGCCGCCGAACAGGCCTGTCTGGGGCCCTTTGCGATCGAGTGGGATTCCGAGCGCAAATACCCGGCCGGTCTGGATCAGGGTTGCGGCTTTGACGATGTCTTCCGGCCGGACGTGATTGAGGGTGCCGATCTGGTCGTCCTCGCCCCAGCGGCCCCAGTTCTTGAGCTTTTCGGACGCCTCGGCGATCGCTTGTCTGTCGACCGTGATGTTCATGAGAGATCGTTCTGCTTTCCTAAATGTGCGCACATGTGATCCACGGCAGCTCCGCTTTGTGATGCGCATTCCAGCGGAGCTTGATAGCTGGCATAGACGGCCTCGCCAGCCGTATGCATGCGATGCCTGATCCGGCGTCGGACCGAGCGTAATAGTGTGGCCAAGGATCAATTCCGGACATCGTCTGCCAACACTTCTCTCAACTTCTTGCGGTAGTTGCAGCATCGCCTTGGAATAGGCCCGACGCCCTGACGGTGTGCGTTCCGGTTTGAGCGGGCCTTCGCGGTCCGAGCGCTGAAGCGTCTTGACGCCAACACCGAGATGGGCCGCCGCATTGCCCGTTGAAAAGGTGCTCATGGCGCGCATAGTTAGCACGTTCGAGCGCATTTTCGATACCCAGACGAACCTTCAAAATAGGGCTTACCGCAGCTAGCGGAATTCACTGCGCAACAGCCGCGAAGATCGCCCCTTGATCGCTTTGACTAGGCGATGCACGCCGAATTGCGGATCGACATCAATCAAGAGGTGAACGTGATCCGGCATAACCTCCGCCCCAATCAAGATGCTGTCCGTCTCCTCGATAACCTCCAGTACAAAGAGGAGCAGAACCGGCCTCCGGCCGGTGCGCTCTAAACCCCCGCCTAAAGGCCGGGGTGCGTCGCTCGCTTTGATCGCCCAATCCGGATGTGCGTGAATGCCGAAACGGCCGTTCGACTGGCGCCATCGGCTACTTCGCCGGTGCCAAGTTCCTGAGGTACGGCTTCGTGCCTTCTCTCGCTTCTATGAACTCTGCCAAACTGCGCTCGCTTGCCTCGTATCCATCGTGATTTAGACGCCCCCGGAACAGCTCGTAGCGCAACCAGATGCGATACGTGTTGACGACATCGCTCTCGCAGTAGTGGGCGATCTCCTTGACGTTCCCCTCCAAAAAAAATCGGTGCACTTCACTGCCGTCCATCCCGTCCGGCTTGCCTGGTAATCCCATCACTTTACTCATCTCATTCAACGACGCTTTCGCCTGTGCGCCGAATGAGGACAGCGCGTCACAAAGATCGAGGGCGTCTTCTGTGTATCGATTGAAATATAAGCGTGAAGCCAAACCAGGTGCTGACACGTGGTTGACCATTGCCCGATACCGAAGAACTGGCAAGTCAAAGGTGTTTCCATTGAAAGTAATGAGCTGCGGATTGAGTTCAGCAATCTTGTCAACGAACGCAGTGATCAGCTCCTTTTCAGACCGTTCTCCGACATGCGGTGCCCCGAGCGCATCTACTGACCAGCGCCCCGGGTCATGATGCGCCACCAAAGCGCCAATGCAGACGATCGAGTGATAAATGTGTTTCGGGAACTTATCGCCGATCGCCTCTCTAATCTCATGGTCGGTCTTACCGCTCAGACCGTTTGCGGCCGCAAACGCCTGCAGATCTGGCACCGTCTCCAAATCCCAAACAATGACGTTTCCGTTCACCAAATTTTCAGCGCGCGGAAGCCTCGCCCTTTAGGACGAGGAAGCGCGCTGCCTCTGTTACTCGACATCCTGCTTGATGATCGCCAACGCAGCGCCGCCGGCTGACACAGCGAAATAGGCCGGCGACCAGAAAACGTCGTCGCGATAGCGAGGAGCGACGTCTGGCCGGGTCCTGCGAAGCATCCGACGTCGGCATTTCCTCCACGTGATGTCGCACGTTCTCGTGCGGCATTACGGGGAGATCTACGTCGCAGATGTGAGCCCGAAGAAGCTGGCAAAGACACCGATGGCGAAAGGCGTGCACGACGCCGGCTGGTCGATGCTCCGCAACATGCCGTCGTGCAAGTCGATAGCGACAGGCGGTGTGATGCGCGTCGTTCCCGAGCGGTAAAGTTCCCAAGCGTGCTCGGTTTGTGAGTGCATTCCCGCCAGCAGCTCGAAAGGGTCGGGTGCGCTTTAAGTGAGGCAGTGCAGACGTGATGAATGCGGGACGTTGCATGGTCGCGACATCAACGGTGCTCAGAATATCGAAATTGCGGGGTGGAACATCGCCCCCCGGCAGGGGAAATCCCGCCCCGTTCAGGGCGGGGATCAGTTTTGCGCTGATGCCTTCGGATCACGACATGCGATCATCCTTGCGCCCTCCCTGTACTGGATCAGATCCTTGGGATACAGCCTGACGGCGGTTTCATATGCAGCCCGGCCGACAATCAAGTTGCCAGCACAGGCTATGACTTCGTCGTCTGAATTGGCACGAATCACCCGGAAGGGAAGGTTTTGAGGCAGCATTGGCTAGCTCTTCCTTGACGTCGGAGCCTGTCTTAGAACATAACAAGAACGTCCGGTCAAGCAGCTGTGGGAGGTATTGCCGGATTGCGATCATCGCAGTCGCTCGCAAGCTTTTGATCGCACCCTGGCGATATCTCGAGGCCGGCTTCCTGCCTGACGGCGCCATTCTGAAGATGTGACAATCGCTGGGGGAAGGGAACGTTACCGAGGTGGATGTGTGACTGGTCACGCGGCGTGGGCGCAATACACCGCCCAGATAGAATGGTCCGACTTCTCCTCGGACCCCTGTGCCCTCGCACTGTTGCTAGCGGACCTTGTACAGGGGGGGTGCCCGCGACCGGATATAAGTGGATGCGGCGAGTGCCGCGTAGCGCTCAAGGGCTCCATATTGGAAATCATCGGGAACGGAAGAACCAACGTTGCAGCGACGCATGGCAACACCATTGCGGGGCCTTGGATGTTGTACCTTCAATGGGAAGGCCAAGGGGAGCTGTGAGGAGGGCAGAAGCCCCTCGCTTCAGCCAGGGGGAGGCTTGACGAGAGACGTGCCGCCTCGTCACTGGGCCCGATGACCGCCGCTACCAGCGATGGAAGGCGTCCCGACCTGGCACGCCTTCCATCCGTTCGTCATTTCGTTAGGGTCTCGAAGGCGGCGGTATCGAAAAAGATCCTGAGCGCAGCCAACTTGCCGTTCCTGATCTTCCACACCTCCAGCACATCGCCGTTGGCAGTCCTACCGTTCGGGAAAGCATAGTCGTAGTTCGCGAGGACGTAGGCCCGATCTTTCGCGACCAGCAGGTCTTTCACGCGCATTGACGTGAAAATATGCGAGAACCGGTCTATGACCGCTCGGTAGGTCGCCTTCCCGATTGCCGGGGCAGGTTTGGTCATATTGTGACCGCCGACGAACTCGAAATCTTCGGCGAGCAGCATATCCCAGCCGGCTTTCCTGGCGAGGCCGTGGTAATACGAGTCGAGAAGCTCTTCAGATGTCATGGCCGCAGTCCTTCCAGATCAGTGTTCGAGAGGCCGACATAGCGGTCTCGGAAACCTAAGACCCGAAGGAGGCGCCAAACTGTGCGGTCGTATACGAATTTTTTCTGCTACTGCCCCGTAGGGGGCAGCACCGGCAACCGTTCCGGCAGATCAAACCCGTGCAGGTAGTACGCTCCAATGAAGTTGGTGGCCTCGGCCAATCTTGCCGCCTGGAACGTCATCACATGGATGGAGTGCGGTCGCCGGTACCCGTCGACCCCAGGCGTGTACCACGCGAGTGCCGGTAAGCCGTTGGCGCGTGTCGGTATGGCCACCAGTCCCCGTGCCCAGAAAGCGCTAAAGCGCGGTGATTCGAGAAATCCGCGGACGGCGGCGACACCGCGGAACCACGTTGCGAAAGGCGGCATCGCAAAGGCGATGTCTTGCCGCATCATTCCGACCAACCCTTCCAGGTCGCGCTCCTGCCAGCAGCGCACGTATTCCGCCAAGATTTCGGGGTCGGGATCGACGGGCCGGCCACAAGGAGCGGCGGCCATCGTCTCTCGTGCCCGATGCAAAGCGCTGTTGACGGACGACAACGTCAGCTCGAGGGCTTGTGCAATCTCCAGCGAAGTCCAACCAACCACGTCCTTCAGCAACAACGCCGCGCGCTGCTTGGGAGGAAGCCGCTGCAATAGGGCCAAGAAGGCCAGAGAGACCTGCTCACGCAATTCTAGAGCGGTGTCGGGTCGCGCAAACAACAGGGCATCCGGCGCAGGCGTGACCCAATGG
>JASHYD010000230.1 GCA_030043175.1 Xanthobacteraceae bacterium
CTCTGACGCGACGGGGGTGAGGCTGCCATTCGCATCGGACGCGATGCGATGCCTAACGGCCACGAGCGGCTGGCAGCTTGTCGCAACAATCCCGCAATACTCTTGGCCGAGTTTAAGTGACCGGTCCGTGTCCAGCTTCTTCCGCGGTATGCCATGCGCGAGCGTGAGCTTTGAGGTGCTGGCCCACGGTATCGAGGCAGTAATTCATGCAGACGAGCGCGCCCAGGACCGAGCTCGCATGCCAGAACGTCGCCCGGCCGAGTTCGCCCGGCTCGGAAGCGCGGATCAGGTCCGAGGCGGTCTCAAGCAGCAGAGCCTGCCGCTCCGCTTGCCGCCGGCGTTCGCTGATGTCTCGAAAGACGACTACCAACCCGGTTATGCGGCCCGAACTATCGAGCATCGGGGAGACCTTGATCTCCACAGGAACAGGCAGAGCGCTCCTGTCCGGATCACCGTCTCCGGAACCCACGGCCGACGGCGTGACGTGGTGGCCATTCGCGGGGGAGGGGGCCACAGCAACACCCGGAGAAGCCCCTACCTATGTCCGGCCAACCCAATGTAGGCTGCTAGCATAAACCAAAAAGCGAAATCACTCACGAATGGAATATAGACGAATACCGCGACTAGCGCGAGGAACGCAACAACGAGAGAAACTACGTGCACGCTGAAAATGTTGAAAACGCCAACAGCCGCAACACTCATGTCGCTAGTCTCCGAAAGCTTCGCGCTAGCAGGAGTGTTTGCTCGTTTCTGAAGAAACAGAAAGCAAAGCCTATAATTAATAATATTTATTTACGGTAATGGGGTCGAAAAGCCGACATTGCAACAATGCCGTCGCAAGCTGGCGCCGCACAACTTGGTCGTCGCCTGGTAGCCATAGCTCTGTCGCCGTTGCTTGAACTCCTCGGCCCCTTTCTGAATGGCTGCTGAGGAGGACACCGGCAGCTGCTTTAAGGACGCGATCTACAGCTTTTTGTGATCTGTTCCTTTACAAGGGCGGCAGCGAACTGATTTGGGATAATGGCGTCGTCTTCTGCGGCCACCACAGCGGCTCCGATTGCACCAAAGCACTGCGACGGTCAACAAGACCAGTCTCGCCCGTTGAGCTGGAATTTGTAACGCTCGGCAAAGCACAGCGAAATCTATGGCAGCTGCTGTGTCGTCCCAATCACCGCCGATCGCCGTATGGCCTTCAAACGCGGTCTCGATCGGCTGCCGCCGTCACAATTCATCGTGGATCAGCCGAAGGATTGAACCGGATGTGGAGAACGCCATGAGCAGGTACGATGAACACCAACGGGCTGGAACAAGGTAGAGTATTGGCACCGGACATCTGAGCTAAGGAGATGCGCGGCGGCCCCGGCGATACCGCCGTCTGGCCTTCGGCCTGGAAAATGGAAGCGCATGGAGAAGCATGAAGAGCAAGATTATGATGCCGAAAAGAAACGCATGTGGAGTGTAGAAGAGTAGAGTAAAGATGGAAACAACAAAAGAAGATATTCTGACCCAAGTCTATCTTAAATCTATCTTGCGGTACGAGCCTCGCACAGGAAAGCTTTTCTGGATAGTCGACAAAGGTAGAGTAGAAGCTGGTGACGAAGCCGGAACGAAGAGTGGTCGTGGATATGTGGAGATCAAGATAAATGGCAAGTCATATCTGGCCCATCGTCTAGCATGGTTATACATGACAGGAGAGTTTCCGGCCCATGAGATAGACCACATCAACGGAAATCCATCAAATAATAGGTGGACTAATTTGAGGGAGGGAACTCACTCCCAAGTGACGAGACCTCACAGAACTTACAAGACTAATATCTCAGGATATAGTGGTGTTCACTGGAGAAAAGATGCTGACAAATTCAGAGTCAGGATAACAGTGAATAATCAAAGGATCTCGCTAGGACATTATTCTGATTTTGAAGAAGCTTGCAGAGTGAGGTACAAAGCTGAGAAAAAATATTCTGGACGGCTTACAAGAGTAAAATGAAAAAGAAAGGAGTCTTTCTGCGGCCGCGAGGAGGTCGATATAAACGATGCGTAAGTAGGTCTTTGTGAGTTTTAGCTCTATGGAGAACTCACATGACGACGACTAATCCGATGATTGCACCTGAGTTGCTGGATCAACTACTTGCTAAATAGACAAAGCAGGAGGACCTGACTGGGGATGACGGGCTTTTCAAGCAGCTCAAGAAGACCCCAATCGAGCGGGTGATTGGCGCGCAACTGATCTGACCACCTCGGCTATAAAAAAGAGCGATCCGTCTGCCCCCCGGAAGGCGGCAATAGCCGCAACGGGACGAGTTCAGAGACGGCCCCGACGGATGATGGCGAGCTCGACGTCGCGGTAGCGCGTGATCGCGCTCGACCCGGTCAACCCACAGGGTGTTTTTGGATGTCCTGCGGGTCAAGATTCGCGGACGAGGGCCTGGTCAAGAACAAGGCCGCTCAATCCTGATAGCGGACAAGCGGCGTGGAGCGAGCAGAGCGAAGGCGCGAAGTTCTGGCTCAAGTACTCGATGAGCTCAAGGTGTGCGGGTCAACGATATCCTGATTGCGGTGGTCGGCGGGCTTAAGGGATTTCTGGAAGCGCGGACAGGTGCCACATCGTAGGCGTGCTCGATGCCTACACTTGTGCACGCAAGGAGTGATATGCCGTGCCCAACGATGGTGCTCAATGATGGCCCAGCCGGGAGCCTTTGCCGATCGACGCACCCCGGCAGGGCGCACGCACCGTGTCGCTCAAGTCGTAGCGGCCGAGGTCGCAGATTTCCTCGCTGAGCATGCCGATCTCAACACCGAGGACGGTTTCAGACGTATTGTCCGCCCCGAGCATCTTCCGAAGCATATGACCGGAACCGGCTTCGTATCGGTGCGTCAGCCGCAGTTGCGTGATCGCGAAGTCGCTGACGACAGTCCCGGCCGCATTCGCTTCTGTGAGAAGGTTTCCGCGATGTCGTTCTCAGCCTCTTTGTCGTCGCCCTGTACGTCTTCGTGTTCGCCATCAGGGCGATCGCTCTGTTCCCGCCTGGGCGCGGTCGATGGCAGGTGCACGCAGCAACTTGACTATCCTCTCCGGCTGAACAACCTACACGGGCGGGCGTGGGACGTGATAGGTTGGGGGCAACATGTCGGATCGGTACGTCAACAGTGAAGGCCGTGAAGACGGGCCGTTCGACCTGCCGGCGGTGGTTCTTATCTCTGCACCATCGAACCTGCTCAAGTTTATGTTTGGCGGGCTGGGCTTGATGAGTGGAAGCTTATACAAGACGTGCCAGAGCTCGCCTGCTGCGCGAGGCCACATCCCTCGATACGCGAGACTGTTTCGATAGCGCCTGAAATCAAAATTGAACCGCATCAGTTTGATCCCGGCC
>JASHYD010000231.1 GCA_030043175.1 Xanthobacteraceae bacterium
CCAGCCAGTACGGGATGGCGGTGCCGCCCTCGGTGAGGTCAATGGCGCCTTCGTCGGTGTCCCTCTCGCCCGGAACACCGGCCTTGTCCTTGCGATGATTGTTGGGGCCGTACCAGCCGATTAGGCGCAGCGGTTCGCGGCCGGTGCCGAAATGAGCATGGAACCAGTCGCCTCCATAGGGCGCCGCGGTGACCAGGCCGACCGGCTCATAGTCCTGTCGGAACACTTCTTTTTCCTTGCCGTCCCGCCACGGCGTCATGCCGACCGATCGCGGCCACGTGTAGGTGTAGCCCCTGCCTTTGATGCAGACCAGAACGGCCGCCGAGAGGTGGGCGTGGGCCTTGGAGTAGCGTCCCGTCACGTGTTCGCCGACGAAGCCATAGAACACGTTGCCGGCAAGGTCGGGCTCAACTCGCCTGTAGCCGGGCGAACGGCGGTTGTCGAGATAGAGCTCGGCATTGAAGATGTCCGGAATGAGGTTGGTCCGCCGCGACGCGAGCCCGCGCAGCCGGTCCGGAACGATATCGTCTTTCGGTTTGAAGAAATCCTCCGTGCCGTCGAACCGCGACGGAAAGGTCGCATGAGAGTTGAAAATCCAGTCACGATCGCGGAAAAGGTTCATCACGTTGGGCGCTGTGGACGCCACCAGGATCAGCGCCGGGGTTGACGCCGCATTGATGATCCGGTGCCAGCAGTTGAGCGGGATCGAGAACATCGAGCCGCGTCCCCATTCGAAACTATGCGGCTTCTTCTGATCATCGGTCCAAACCTCGGTGGTGCCACGGCCCTCGACCACCACCATGATCTCCTCATACATGTGGCGCTCGGGATTGAGCGCACCGGCGCCAGGCACTTCGATGACATAGCAGCCCCACTTGCCCTCGGTGCCGTAGAGTTGGATGAAGGTGCCGTTTCCACCCATCCGGTTCCAGCGCTTGAGCGGCAGGTCCTGCACGCGGCGTACCCCGATGCCGCGGAAGATCGGAATGCCCTGCTCCTCCATGTAGTCGTCGTAGGACGTGTTGGGCCGCTTCCAGGCGCCGTAACCGGCGTTCTTCATGCCCTCCGGCTCGTGCCAGTGATCAGCGGTGAAGTCGTGCATTGGGGCTTCCCTCGGCAGTCTTTTGCGTTCGCGACATTGTCCGCTCATCAGTCATGCTGTGCAAGGGGCGAACGCGTATCGCATCCGTGTCGCCGACCCATAAGCGGCGAGCCGTAGCTTACCGCGATGCACCAATCGCCCACAGCACAGCGTTGTGCAGCAGCGTCTGGAACCGCACGTCCCGCCACACGCCCTCCTCGTGGCCAAGGGCAGTGTAGAACACGCGCCCGTTACCGTAGGCGCGCGTCCAGGCCAGCGGCCAACCGTAAGGATGCCGGTGGACGTTGTCGCGGGTGAGATCGACCGAGGCCGGGTCGAGACGCAGCAGCACATGGGAACCGCCGACATCGAAATCGCGGATTTGATAGATCTCGTCGAGGAGCGAGATCGACGCACCAATGGACGAAACCAGCGGGTCGGAGCGATCGGCGACGTCGATGCGGACGGCCTCGTGCCACGGATGCTGATCGAAGTAGCCGCCGATGAGCTTGCCGTATTCTGGCCATTGATAAAAAGTGTCGGTGGCCGAGTGAACACCCAAAAAGCCGCCGCCGCCGCGGACGAACTCGAGCAGCGCCTGTTTCTGAGATTCGTCCATCGGCAATTCGCCGGTCGTAAAGAACATCACGGCGCCGAAGCGACGCAGATTTTCTTTCGTGAATACCGAGACATCCTCGGTCGCCGCGACCTCGAACCGCGGCGACATTTCGCCGATCCGTTTCAATATCTCGCGAGATACCGGGATGACCTCATGCCGGTAACCGGCCGAGTGTGTCAAATAGAGAATGCGGGCAGGGCGATCCTCAGCGCGGCTCGGGGAGTGCACAAGACCAGGCACGGCAAGAGACGTGACGGCCCATGCGAGCGTCCACACCCAAAAAAACCGCAAGGCTCGCATAATCACGCCTCCGCTTGAATGTTTGCCAGACTTGACCTTTAGAGTCGCGAGCGCGGGGCCGGGCATGGCCATAGCCGCCCCCGCGATCGAGAAGTTTGCAGGCATTTATTTCGTCGGCATTGCCCACTCTCAAACAGCAGCCGGCACGAACGGCCACTCGCCCGACGTGGCGGTTTGTCTTGAGTGTTGCCTGGAGCAGCCCCGGAGTTGACGAAGCGCCCCGGGGCGGGGTGTTGAACCTGTCTGCAGCATAGCTTGAGGCTGCAGTCCCAACTTATCCCGGTAACCAAACGCCTAGAGGCTGGGGGCGAAAGCCCCGCCTTGAGTGGGGATGAGTTACTGCGTGGCAAAGCAATAGAACAAGCCGTTGCCGCCGGTCGCAATCAGGTCCTGCTGGCTGCAGCTGCGCGACATGTGCGTCGCGTTCCACGACTGCGAGATTTCGGTCGTCTTGGGGTTGCGGTCGATGTGGCCCAGCATGGCCGAGCCGAACGTGCTGCTGGTCCAGTTACTGCAAGTCAGGTTCAAGTTTGCCGGCCACGCCCGGCCATCCGCCTGCGACCCAGTCAGTGCGTCATGCCAGTTCGGCGTCATGCCGACGCCCGCGATCATGTTGCCGCGCTCCGTGAGGGCGGTCTGCTGGCTGAGATTGTTGTTAGCGCTGTGCAGATCGTCGACGTCCTTGGCGATCACGACGCCCTTGGAATTCTGCCACGGACCTTGGCCGATGCGGTCGCGAGCATTGACGGGTCCGCCGGGATTCGCCGCGTTGGTGCTCAGATAGGCGCGCCACGTCTTGCCGCCCGCGCCCACGGTCGCCGCCAATTGCTGGCAATGGGCGTCGGCACCGGCCAAGCCGCCGAGATCGGCACCCTTGCCGGACCCGGCGCTGGTTACGAAAAACGTCATGTTGGGCGCTTGGGGCGCCGGTTGAGCACTCGCAGCCCCGCCCAGTGCAACGACCGCGCTGGAAGCCAGAATGAATATGTGTAATTTGGTTCTCATAGGTTCTCCTCCCGGTTCGATGATGGTCGCTTGACAATGCAGGTTTCGGAGAGCGCGTTCGCCGCCCGATCGAGCGCCGCATGTTGACACCGTGCCCGGATTTCGGCAAGGCAACGCCCCACCGCCGCTTCTGGGGCACTCCAAACGGGAAGGCACTCACGGCCTCGCCGCCACTGCCCGATCGCTCGGCTCAATGAGCGCCGCGACGCGGTTGAGGCGACCGCCGGGCATGGATCCGGCGAATATTGAGACACGGGATTATCGCGTCCGCTGCCGCTTGGAGGGAAAAATGTCAATCCCTGCGATCGGCAAAGGGGGTCTCGATGGCGGTTTTTGATCTTAGTTGCCGCGTTCGCCGTTGGCGGAGTCCATCAAAGCGCAGCCGTTTTCAACGGCAATTCGGCGGGCGACAATATTTCTTCAATCGCTTCGCGCGCGCATTTCACGTGTGTCGGAACAGAACTTGCCTCAACTTTCACTCGGACGGCGTACAAAGGTTACGTGCGGGCCGGATCGCTTGTATTCGCATAGCCTGCGCCAAAAAGCCGGTGGGAGCGGTCTTCTCGGTTGCCGCTTGCTCTCGTGTGTGGTCACGCACCATATAGGATGCGAGCACAGGACCCCACTACAAGGAGCAGCGGATGACGACCGCCGAGCCAAAGATTGCGAAGACCGTTTCCCGCGAGCCGCGCGCCTTATTTCGCTGGGATGACCCTTTGCGATTCGATGATCAGCTCACCGAGGACGAGCGGCTGATCCGCAACACCGCGCGCGCCTACGCGCAGGACAAATTGCTCCCCCGCGTCATTGATGCCTACATGGAGGAGAAGACGGACCGATCGATCTTCGCCGAGATGGGCGCGTTGGGGCTCCTGGGTGTCACCATCCCGCAATCCTATGGTGGTGCAGAAGCGGGCTACGTTTCTTACGGGCTAGTGGCGCGCGAAATCGAACGGGTCGATTCCGGCTTTCGCTCCATGATGAGCGTGCAGTCTTCGCTCACCATGTATCCGATCTACGCGTACGGGGACGAGGCCCAGCGCAAGAAATATCTCCCCAAGCTCGCGACCGGCGAATGGGTCGGTTGTTTCGGATTGACCGAGCCCGATGCGGGCTCCGATCCGGCAGGCATGAAGACGCGCGCCGAAAAGGTATCCGACGGCTACCGGTTGATTGGTACCAAGACGTGGATTTCCAACGCGCCGCTCGCCGACGTATTCGTGATTTGGGCAAAATCGGCCGCGCACGGCGACGGCATCCGCGGTTTCGTTCTGGAAAAGGGCATCAAGGGGCTGTCAGCTCCGAAAATCGGTGGCAAGCTCTCGCTGCGTGCTTCGACCACCGGCGAGGTCGTATTGGATGGTGTGGTCGTGCCGGAGGGAAGCCTGCTGCCCAATGTGTCGGGCCTCAAGGGCCCCTTCGGCTGCCTCACACGGGCTCGGTATGGCATTGCCATGGGCGCGATGGGCGCGGCCGAAGACTGCTGGCATCGAGCGCGGCAGTATGCGCTCGATCGCAAGCAGTTCGGCCGGCCGCTCGCCGCAACCCAGCTGGTGCAGAAGAAGCTCGCCGACATGCAGACCGAAATTGCCCTCGGTCTGCAAGCCGCTCTGCAGGTGGGGCGCCTGTTTGATCAAGGCGTGGCGACCCCCGAGATGATATCGCTTGTCAAGCGCAACAATGCCGGCAAGGCGCTCGATATCGCTCGCGTGGCGCGCGACATCCACGGCGGCAACGGCATCCAGATCGAGTATCACGTGATGCGGCACCTGACGAACCTGGAGAGCGTGAACACCTATGAGGGGACGCACGATATTCACGCTTTGATTCTCGGGCGTGCGCAGACGGGGCTGCAGGCGTTTGCGTGAGAGCGCTTAGTGTTAGTTGATCGACACGCGCGCAGTATGCATATTTTGCAACCGACAGACATTGGAGGCGCCGGGCGCAGCCCTGGCCCCGTGTAAGGCGTGCCAGCGCGGGGCCGTTCACGACCGCGGTGCCTGAAGCTGAAATCATCTAGGCATCGTGGTCCCAGCTGAGGGCCGGCGCCGACGCGCTCTCGAAGCCGCCGCGCACGGCGTTCTCGCCCAATTTGCCGGACGCATCTTCCCGTTCGATAGCGTTGCAGCTCGCGAGGGCGCCGCTATTGTCGTCGACGCGCGCCGCTCTGGTCGGCCGATCAATGGCTTTAATGCGCAGATCGTGGCCATCGCGCGTGCATGCAGCGTGTCGCGCTGGCCAGGGGCGATACTCGACTTCGCGGAGACCGGCGTCAAATCGCCGATCCATGGCAGCTTTGAACCGAAGGCCTGCGAGGCTAAGATCGAAAAATAAACGGGAGGGACATTATGAGAAAACGTACCGCCTTCATCGACAGCGCTCTGCTTGCCGCGACCCTGCTGGCATCGCCGGCGATCGCCGCCGACGTCACACCGGAACGGCTCCTCAATCCCGACAGGGAACCTCAGAACTGGCTGATGAATCACCGTACCTATGATGGTCAGCGCTTTTCGCCGCTCGCCCGCATCAACCGGGACAACGTCAGGAACCTCAAATTCGCCTACGCGGTGCCGCTTGCCGGCGCCACCGGCCGAGAATTCATCGAAGCCACCCCGCTTGCCGAGGACGGCTTCCTCTACATCACGGATTCCTGGGGCG
>JASHYD010000232.1 GCA_030043175.1 Xanthobacteraceae bacterium
TCCAGGCGGGTTGATTCCGATGTATGTGGCGAAGATGCAAAGGGCCGCCGCTATGGGCGAACGGGTGATTATCGATGGCAATTGCCTATCCGCCTGCACGATGACGCTGGGCATCATTCCACCTGAGAATGTATGCGCCACTTCACGGGCAGTACTTGGTTTCCATTCTGCTTTTACCCCAACTCCATGGGGACGGAAGATGGATTATCCGCCCGGAACTATGGAGATGGTATCGCATTATCCGCCTGCTATTCGCGCATGGATTAAGCGTCATGGGGGATTACATCCCAACTTGATTTACCTGCGTGCTCCTGAAATCTTTCATTATGTGAGGCCATGCCAATGATCAAACGAGACGAGGATATTGGCCTCTTGTATAATCTTCGCCCAACACTCGTCGCTAAGTTGCTCTAATGTGAGACGCAATTAAACTTCTTATTTCGCTCGGCAGAGCTTCACATTTGAATAAAAGAGCGCAGAATGGTTTGCGACCATGGCGATCGGCTCTGGCTGCAAAGTCCATCTGGCCGCCGGTGAGCTGTTTCCCGGACGCCTCGTGGTCTCGGTGAGCAAGCACTAAGGCGCGGTCGTCGCCGGGCGTGATCTGCGACGAACTGGTCGGCAACCGAGAGCCGGACGCTCATCCGCACCAAGCCGCCGACGGCTCGCGCTGCAGCGAGTGACAGATCGACGCGCGCTCGTGAACCGGGTACAGCCAGCCGCCGGCCTCAATCCTCGCGACGCGTGGCAATCACCTTGCCGACCACGCGGATGACGCCCCTAGCCATGTGAGCCGGGTTCTCAAAGGTGAAAGGACCTCCGATCTGCCGGAGCAGCAGCCGACCAAGCTCGAACTGATGCTCAATCTCAAGACCGCGAACGCGCTCGGGACAGAAATTCCGACCGCGCTGCTCGTGCGCGCCGACAAGGTGATCGAAAGCGCCAATTTATTGCGGGCACAGCCGCGCGAGTGACTTGGCCACTGCCGGCAAGGGCGCCCAGCATTCGGTGCCGATCATCGGCTGGCTCGATTTGGAACCACTGGAGTGTGAATTTGTCGAGGGGTTTCGTTCGGGTTTGGCGGAGTTCGGCTTTTCAGTGATCCGCCGCGTCGCCGATCGGAGGTATCACCATCGTGGCGGAGAGCCCGCATGTAATGCTTCGCGCACAAGCCTTTTGTTCGGACCTTGCCGCCGCATCCTTGGATTGTGCATATGGTGATCCGAGGTCGGTCGGAGGTGTCGCCATTGTGCTTGCGCGCCCGAATGTAGTGCTTGTTGCACAAGCCGTGCTTGATGGCCTTGTCACCGCATCCTACAACGCTGCAAGTCCGCACTATCCGTGGTCTGACGGATGTATTTCTATCGTGGCGGCGAGATCGCTGGTAGTGCTTGCGGCACAAGCCTTTTGCCTCAACCTTGCCGCCGCATCCTTCGATTGTGCATATGGGGATCCGAGGTCGGTCGGAGGTATCGCCATCGTGGCGGCGAGCCCGGTGGTAGTGCTTGAAGCACAATCCTTTACAGCGCGCCTTGGTCGTGCATCCTTGGACGCTACACCTACCGCTCTTCGACATGCGCAAGCAGCCGCAGGAGACGACGTCGCCGCGTTTTAGACTGTGCGTTGAAGCCTCTTTGTTCCCGCCACAATCACATCCGCAAAGCCAATACACATCCCCGTGCTCGCTGCGGTAGGGTGTCCGTGCTCGCACGACGAGATGGCCGAATCGTTGCCCTACCAGACCACTCGAGCTCTGACCTCGGTTCTGGTTTCGAGATATCACAAGAGTTACTCAAAATACAGGCATGTTAATGCTTGCTCGTTAGAAATTAACCTGCGTAGAAAAGTCTGTAGCGAAAAACCACGCACGCGTGACATACGCGTCCCCTCCTCAAATCTCACCGAGATAATACGCTACTTGTGTCTTGCCATAGGAGCGTAATGTTATTTTTCTATAAGCTTAACGTTCGAAAATAGCACGAAACTTCGAACAACATGACCCAGTACATTACCAATAATTAATATATTACCATAGTTAATAATTAAAATCTTATGCCGCGGGCGGCAGGGCCGCTCTCGTGACCCATAGCACGAGGCCGGCGTCACTCGTCGCGTGCCGCGGGCCAGACGCCTGGTAGAGTCGCGCTGCCTACGCCGAGCGATCGCTGGACCATGACGACATCCGTCCAGTGCCCGAACTTATAGCCGACCGACGGCAGATAGCCGACCTGCTTGAATCCGCACGCTTCATGCAGCCGCAGCGACGGCTCGTTCGCGGCATCGATATAACCGATCATCTGCCTGTAGCCCGCTGCCGCGCATGCATCGATGAGGGCGGGGAGCAGCACACGACCGATCCCGGAATGCAAATGATCCGGATGCACATAGATCGAATGCTTGAGGGTGAACCGGTACGCCGGCCGCTTTCGGAACAGGACCGCGTAGGCATAACCGACCACTGCGCTGCCGAGCTCCGCAACCAGGTGCGGGAGCCCGTGCTTACGCATATTCTTGCGCCGCCGCTTGAGGTCGTCCGGTCGCATCGGTTCGCTCTCTTGCGCATGATTGGGATCGACCCCGCGGGCAATGTGGTAGCGATAGATCGCGAGCATGGCTTCGACATCCTCGTCCCCTGAAGGACGAACCGTCACCTGCAGAGCGATCGTCGTCATGCGAACCACCGAAAAAAGCTCGGCTTTGCGGGCCGTCGCCGTGCCCTATTCACGCACAACATAGGTGTGGAATCGGATGTTTCCGGCAGCGTCGGCTTCGCGGTAGACGCCTTGGACCTCCGCCTCGAAGCCCGGAAAGAGATTGCTGCTGCGTTCGAACGCCTTCAGATAGTTGATCATCGCTCGCGCCTTGGCGCCCAGACGTTCGCCGGGGACAATCGTTGCAATTCCGGGTGGATACACTACGAAAAGCGTGACGGCAACGCGACCCTCGATTTCGTCGATCGGTAGATAGTCGACGTTGTTGCGCACGAGGTGCCGCGCTGCCTCGTAGGGCGCCATCGCGGGGTCAGGCAGATGCTCTGAGGTGAACTGCGCCGTTTGCAGCGCGCTGACGTTGTGCGACCGGAAGAACGCATGCATTTCCGCGCAAAGATCGCGCAGCCGTAGGCCGCGATAGCGTGTTGACCGAGCGGCAACGAACTTTGGAATTGCCTGATCGAGCAGGACATTGTCGTCGTGCATCCGTTTGAAGGCAACCAGCGTGCTCACCAGCGTTCCCGCCTTGCTCGCCTCGACCCCGGGGGTGAGCAGGAACAGCAACGAATAGAGATCGTTCTTCTCCGGCACGACGCGGTTCTCGCGCAGGAATTGCGCAACGATCGGCGCCGGAACGCCGTGCGCTTCGTACTCGCCGGTGAAGCGGTCGAACCCTGGTGTCAGCAGCGTCAGCTTGCTCGGATCGGTGATTGCAAATCCGGGAGCGGCGTACTTGAAGCCGTGCCAGCGGTCGCCCGGCGCAATCTCCCAAAAATGGGCCTGGCTCGCCAGCGCGTCGGTCGCGACGCTGTCCCAGGCGACCTCATGCACGCCCCCCTCTCGCGCGGCGTCGGGAAGCCGCACGACATGCGGTACGAAGGGATCGAAGAACCAACGGCGCGCCGGGTCCGCTTCCTTGCGCTCGAGCTCCCGCTGCACCGCCCGCAGCTTCTTGCGAAGTTCGATACCGAGCCGGATCGTATCGTCCCACAGGACTTCCCCGGAGCGGCCTTTCATCATCTGCGCGCCGACGTCGAGGGAGGAGAACAACGGATAGAACGGCGAGGTCGAGGCATGCTGAAGGAAGCTTTCGTTGAAGCGCCGATGCTCGACCCGCCGCCGTTCCCCGCGGATATGGTTGTCCTTGATGTGGATCTGAGAAGCCTGCGAGAAGCCCGCGAGCTGCTTGTGGGTGGACTGGGTGGCAATGATCCCAGGCCCCGTCTGATCGAGGCCCTGAAGCCCCATGGCGAAGCGGCCAGCATAAATCGGATGGAAGGCCATGAAGCTCGCCCAGGCTTCGTCGAACAGGATGTAATCGCACAACGGTCCGATACGCGCGAGGATCTTCTGCGCATCGTAGATCGTTCCGTCGTAAGTGCACTGCTCGATGACAGCGACGCGAAACGGCCGCGGGCGGCGCCAGGCCTCGGGGTCCTTCACCAGCGGATTGTTGCGGATCGCCTCGCGGATCGCTCGCTCCTCCAGAGACGACAGCTGGATGGGCCCGATCAGGCCGTACGCATTCCGGTCGGCCGGCAGGTAAATCGGGATGCCGCCGCCGAGAAGCAGGGCGCCGTGATGCGCCGCCTTGTGATTGTTGCGATCGAACAGCACGAGATCATCGTTGGCGATCAAGGCCGACAGCGCGATCTTGTTCGACGCGGAGGTACCGTTCAGGACGAAATACGTCCGTTCAGCTCCGAAGATCGCGGCTGCCTCCTTTTGCGCTTGCAGCGCGGGGCCCTCGTGGGTGAGAAGATCGCCGAGCTCGAGGATCGAGTTGTCCAGGTCATCGCGGAAAATCGCCTCGCCCAGATGTTCCTTGAAAATGCGTCCGATCGGGCTGCGACTGTAGAAGATGCCGCCGTTGTGGCCGGGGCAGGTCCAGAGCTGATTGCCCTCTTCGGCATAATCGACCAGGGCGCCGAAGAACGGAGTCTTGAGCGTCTCGGCGTATTGGCTGAGGCGGCTCACGAGATTCTTGGCGATGAACTCCGGCGTCTCCTCGGCGAGGAACACGTAACCGTCGATGAAGTCGAGCACCTCGACAGGGACGTCCTCAAATCTCTTGCGCCGCACCAGGAGCACAATCGGCATTTCCAGCCCGCGTCGGCGCATGAGGTTGATGAGCGAGGCAGTCTTGCCCTCCAAACCCTTCTTTCCCCAGTCAACCACGAGGCAGCCGATCGCCGCGTCGGTTTGGACGGCGATTTCCGCATCTTCGATCCGCCGCGCTCGGACGACCTGGAAACCGAGACGCTCAATGGCCGCGATGATCTGCTGGAGGCGTAGCCCTTCCAGGTCTTCGGCATCGAAGCTCGGCGCCGAAAATAGGAACGCAAATCTCTGAGAAAAATTCATCGGCGATGTCGGAATTCGCGACCAGCAACGCAAGATTATTGGGCTTCATGACGTTAGTGTGACAGATCGGATGGCCCCTCACCGACGTTCCGCATTGGCGCGTCCCTGGAAGGCCGGCTTTACGCAAGCCGTGTCACCAGGCCCTTAGGCGCTGTGCCGTCTCGACTCGTCGGCTTTGGGCGGCCCGGGAGGTGCGCGTTCAGCCTTCAGGCCAGAGTGCCGGCCTCGCACAGATCCCGGCGTGCGCTGCTAACGCACCGGGCTTATATGAGGAGCCGGCTGTCAAGGGATATTTCGGTGGTGCTTAGCGAAATACTTTCCTACATCCAAACCTCCCGGGCGTTTTTTGAACTGTGGTTTCGTTCCGATCCAAGGCGAGCCCTTTGCGTGGGCGTGCAGCACTCGCCGCACCAACTTATATCCGGACGGCACCTTGTGGCACCACGCCAGTTTCAAGATCACGCCAGAGCGCCACGAGCAGCTTGCGTGCCAACGCCACGATGGCGATACGGCGGATGCGGCCTTTCGTGGCACCGACACGCGTTCGGTATGCCCTGCCGGCCACGGATGAGGCCTCCCAGATACCGTGCAAAGAACTTCTCCACGTGCACAAGGTCTAGCGAGGCTGCGCCTCAGACCGACGAGGCGTGTTGATAGACGCGCACGCAGTCGCGGATCTGAGGCAGATTGTTTCGTTTCGTTCCCCCAATC
>JASHYD010000233.1 GCA_030043175.1 Xanthobacteraceae bacterium
CGACCTTGCAGTTGCGGCGGCGCACGCCACCTTTGCGACCCCAGGCGTGAACATCGGCTTGTTCTGCTCCACGCCGATGGTGGCGCTGTCGCGCAACGTGGCGCCAAAGCACGCCATCGAAATGCTCTTGACCGGTGACCCTGTCTCGGCCGCCGACGCCTGCCGCATCGGGCTTGTCAACCGCGTGGTTCCGGCCGGAGAAGAGCTCCCCGAGGCCCTGCGGCTGGCGCGTCACGTCGCTGCAAAGTCGGCGCGTGCGATTCGCGTCGGCAAACAAGCGTTCCACGCCCAACTCACGATGGGTTTGGCGGATGCCTATGAGCACACCTCTCGGCTCATGGTGGACGACCTCTTCGCCGCAGACGCCAAGGAAGGCATTGGGGCCTTTCTTGCCAAGCGGCCGCCGCAATGGGATGATTGATGGACACAGGGGGGGTTCACGAATCGATTCTGCGCCCGGTTGGGGTCGTGACCGCGCCGTTGGCAGGCGCGCGACGATCCCTCTCGTTTGGCGTCGGAATCGCGTTCCCCTTCCCTACGTTGCTTGGGAAGCGCGAGCGTCGCGCCTGCCCTTTCTTAGAGTAAAGATTCCGAGCGGGGCGCGCGCGCACCCAGAGACGATCCGGAGGGGTCAGCTTACACGCAAGGAGGAACCTATGCTTTACCGCGTCGTGCTCGCGTTCGCCATTTTGGCATCGGCCACCACGTTACGCGCACCGGCCGAGACGATCGAGGAGCGGCTGGCCTGCACGCCCGATGCCCAAATCCTTTGCCCCGACGAAATTCCGGATCGCGATCGCGTCTACGAATGTCTGGTTCGCAGGGTGAACCAGCTCAGCCCGACCTGCAGGAAGATCATCAGCGCGTCGATTGTGCCCCCGAATGTCCCTGCGAACGCCCCGTCGAAGCAAAGGCGGTGACGAGGAGATGGTCAGCGAACGACGCCGTCAGCACGTCGCACGGATTGAGCGCAGCGAAATCCGCACCACCCCGGTCGGGCAACGCTCACGGACTTGGCGTATGCTCAAGGAGGGCTACAAGTCGTCATCGTTCTCATCTGCCTTGTTAATTTCCGCCAAATGAATCACGACCGCTATGACGACACTTACATTCGCGGCATTCTCACAACCGTGAAGACGATTGCCGTGGTCGGGGTATCGGCCAATATCAGCCGGCCCAGCTATTTCGTCTTCAAGTATCTCCTGGAGCGCGGTTACCACATGATTCCCGTCAATCCCGGACTGGCGGGGCAGCACTTACTCGGCCGGATGGCTTACCCGACCCTCACTGACATACCGGAGCCGATCGACATGGTCGACGTGTTCCGCGCCTCCCAGCATGTGCTTGCGATCGTAGTCGAGGCGTTGCAGGTGCAACCGCGGCCGCGCGTCCTCTGGATGCAACTCGGCATTCGCAATGACGAGGCGGCAGGACTTGCCGAAGCAAACGGTCTTAAGGTCGTGATGAACCGCTGCCCCAAGATCGAATACGGCCGGCTTTCGTCGGAGATTTCCTGGATGGGCGTCAATTCGCGAACGCTCAGCGCGAAGCGCGCCAAGCCGCCTCCTCGCGGTGTGCAACGTCTGTCGCTTGACCGGGTTACGATGGTGGGCGGAATGACTGACGCCGCGGAGCGTGCGAGCCGGCGCGGCGATGAACAGGGCGGGTCATGACCGAACGTACGCCCGGTTTCGCTACGCTTGCGGTCCATGCGGGAAGCCAGCCTGATCCGACGACGGGGGCGCGCGCCACCCCGATCTATCAAACCACGTCGTTCGTGTTCGAAGATGCAGATCACGCGGCATCACTGTTCGGCCTGCAGACGTTCGGCAACATCTATAGCCGCATCGGCAACCCGACCAATGCGGTGCTGGAGGAGCGCGTCGCGGCGCTCGAAGGCGGCACCGCCGGGCTCGCCGTGGCATCGGGGCATGCGGCTCAGGTGGTGGTGTTGCACGCCTTGATGACTCCCGGCGACGAGCTTGTCGCTTCGAAGAAGCTCTATGGCGGCTCGATCAACCAATTCAACCACGCGTTCCGCAACTTCGGTTGGAGCGTGGCCTGGGCGGACCCTGATGACCTCGACAGCTTCGAGCGTGCGATTTCACCGAAGACCAAAGCGATTTTCGCCGAATCGATCGCAAATCCCGGCGGGATCATCACCGACATCGAAGCGGTCGCCAAAATGGCGCGCCGCGCCGGCGTGCCGCTCATTGTCGACAACACGTTGGCGACGCCCTACCTGTGCAGGCCGATCGAGCACGGCGCCGACGTCGTGGTGCATTCACTCACTAAGTTTCTCGGTGGCCATGGCAATTCGATGGGTGGACTGATTGTCGATGCCGGCACGTTCAACTGGTCGCTCGAAGACCGCTATCCGATGCTGTCCGAACCGCGCCCGGAATATCAGGGCATCGTCCTGCACGAAACCTTCGGCAACTTCGCTTTCGCGATGGCGTGCCGGATGCTGAGTTTGCGCGACCTCGGCCCTGCCCTATCACCTTTCAACGCCTTCCTGATCCTCACCGGAATAGAGACGCTGCCGTTGCGCATGCAGCGCCATTGCGACAACGCGACCACTGTCGCCTCGTGGCTCGCAGATCATGCCGCGGTGACCTGGGTTAGCTATCCGGGCCTGCCGGGCGACCGCTACCACGGCCTTGCGAAGAAATACGCGCCCAAAGGCGCCGGTGCCGTGTTTACGTTTGGGCTCAAGGGCGGTTACGACGCCGGCGTCAAATTGGTTTCGAACGTCAGGCTGTTTTCCCACCTCGCCAATATCGGCGACACGCGCTCGCTTATCATCCATCCTGCATCGACGACGCATCGGCAATTGTCCGACGCCCAGAAGATGCAAGCCGGCGCCGGGCCTGACGTGGTACGTCTATCGGTCGGAATCGAGGAGCCGGCGGACATCATCGCGGATCTGGAGCAGGCGCTCGCGGCGACGTAGGCGATCAACCAATCTAAATCTAAAGGAATTGCAGCATCGACCAAACTCGTGGCGCTGCCGGCGCGCACAAACGATATCCTTCGACGTTGCCGGTTGTGGGGGACCCCTGTGATCGCCTCTATTTGCGCACCGCCGGCAACGACCACACGCCCCGTAACCTGGCTCGCAGTTCAGCCCGGCCCAAGCTGCTCTTCGAGCTTCCCGTTCGGGCTCATCTGATCGATGGCGCCGGGCAGATGCTGCGATAATTGGTCGAGCAATTGATCGACCGGAAGGCCGAGCTGCGTCGCGAGCTGCCGCAGGCGCTGATCGCCGAGCGCGGCCTTGAGCTGGTCGACCGAGATCGGCAGGTTCTGTCCGTTGCCGAGCCACGACGCGACCTGCCCGCCAAGACCCGATTGCTGCAGCCGTTGCAGCAGTCCGCCGATGCTGCCGAAGTCGGTTCTGCTGAGCACCTGCGACAGAATGTCGGCGAGCGCACCAGTCCCGCCCTGCCCGGCTAATCCCCTCAGTGCGCTTCCCAAGATGCTGCCTAAGATGTCGCTCACGAGAATTCTCCTCGAACGAAGAGTTGCCTACAATGACGAACGCGTCGATATCAAGCTCAACGGACTCCGCACGTTCAGTCGATTGTGAGTATCGTAAATGGCCTCCCCGCAATTGCTCTAAGGATTGACGCAACTATCAGTCCGGCTCGTAAGTCCGAACAGCGAGCGAGGCGATGCGCAAACGACGGCGTTACCTTTCTACCCAAAATCGAATCGAGCAGCGTCGACAATCACGTCTCGGGCTTCCGATTTGTTATGACATCGCAATCCGACATGGGCTGGAGACCGGCTCCTCTCGCATCTTCGCCGCACCGCCTAACGGCGGTTTCGCCAGCGTGCGAGCGGCGTGAAGTGTCGCGCCGGTGAGTACCACCAGCGCCACCGCCTGATGCGAGAGTGCAAGCTCGATCGGTACGACCCACATGAGGGTCGCGATCCCGATGCTGGCCTGTGCGAGCACGGCAAGCGCCACCAAGCCGGCGCCCGTCGCGAGCGGTTTGTCGTGCCCGCAAAGACGGGCATCGACCGCGTGAATAAGCGCGAGCGCGCACAATCCGTAGGCCACCATGCGATGGTCGAACTGCACGGTCAGGGTGTTCTCGAAAAAATTCCGCCACAGCGGATGAGCGAAAAACAGGTCCTTGGTTGATGGAACGAAGCCGCCATCGATCAGTGGCCAGGTGTTGAAGATCAGCCCCGCCCGCAGCCCGGCCACCAGAGCACCGAGATAGATTTGCACGACCGCGAGCACAAGAAGCGCGCCAGCGCTCCAACGCAGACGCCGCGGGAGGGCACGTTGGTCCGCCTGCGCGGCACTCGCATGCAATGTGCGATCGGCCGTCCAGACAAGCGCCGCATAGATCATGCAGGCCAGCGTCAGGTGGAACGCCAAGCGATACTGCGACACGCTCACCCGCTCTGTGAGCCCCGATGCGACCATCCACCAGCCGACCGCGCCCTGCATGGCGCCGAGCGCGAAGATGCCGCCGAGGGCGAGGGCGATCCGGCGGTCGAACGATCTGCGCCGCAAGAACCACAGGAACGGCAGCAGGAAGGCCGCGCCGATCACCCGTCCTAGCAGCCGGTGCCCCCATTCCCACCAGTAGATGGTCTTGAATTCCTCAAGGCTCATGCCGCTGTTGAGCCGCTCATACTGCGGGGTGGTCTTGTATTTCGCGAATTCCGCCTGCCAATCGGCTTCTCCGACCGGCGGAATGACGCCCGTCACCGGCTTCCATTCGACAATCGAAAGCCCAGACTCGGTTAGCCGCGTCGCCCCGCCAACCAGCACCATCAGGAAGACCATCCCAGCCACGAACCACAGCCATACCCCGACGGCGCGGGCAGCGGGCGCAGGTTTGTGTGTTCCCGCCACCCCCGAAAACCTCTCATCAGCGCTGGATGGCTGCCATCGTGCGGTGATCAAACCGATAGCTCTCCCTTGCGGCTTGGCCGAGAGCTTCTCGTGGCCGAGATCGTCCAAGCGGTCAAGAGCGCGTAGCAATCGAGTTCGACCCATTGCCCGCCACCATCGCACACAGCTTCAATCTGCCGCGCCGTCGCGCCCAGAAGCTCTCATCCGCTCACGACGTGCGAGCTGCCTCCCGCGGTCGAGCGCGCGGCATCGGCGCTACCGCGCATCGGTTGCACCGCCGACATCCAACCCCTATAGTCGCTACCATTCGGAGCGTAGCGCAGCCCGGTTAGCGCACTAGTCTGGGGGACTAGGGGTCGCGAGTTCAAATCTCGCCGCTCCGACCAGGAATCCAATAATAAATCAAGCCACTTAGCATGCTCCGCCGACTTCGGCATAAGGCGGAGGAATGAGAACGAAAGTGGTAGATCGCACCGGAAGGCGGCGCAAACCAGTTCAGAAACCAGTTCAGTTTTCGATCCCGTAGATCGGAAAAGGGAACTCCGGACATGTTGCAGATGACGGCATCCCGTCGCATCTCCAGCCAATAAGCGCCCTTTGCGGCAGCAAATACCTCGACGCCTGCACCGGAAGTTGCCTGGGTTGTTAAGGAGTCCACTACCTGAGCTTTCCCTTGTGGCACATGGTCGGCGGGGTGCGGCTATCACATTCTGCTTCCCGCTCTTCACCTCGGTCCGCGGTCCACCGACGCCGCCGAGCTGACCAGCTTGCGTGATTTCCTCAACTCGTGGCGATCGGGTGGGTTCGAGAGAGCGGCCCTCCCGACGCCGGAGATGCCCTACGTTGAGCAATGGCAGCCGCATCGACCGAACCTTGTTCTGTAGGTGGCGAATTAGAGGAGGTGCCGATGCCGATCACCATCGAGAGCATGGCCCCCATGAATAGCCGGCGCCCAATGCTGATCGACCTCGTCTTCGAGGCCGATGAAGCCCTCCGGATCGGCCACAGGCTGGCGTTCCAGTACGATGGAGTCGCCGCTCGGCATGATCAGCCCCGTCCACACCAGGAGCAGGCGGTCCTGTCCGAAGGCCACCTGGCTGTCATAGGTGCCGATGAGCTTTGCGCCTTGCGGGATTACGAGGTAGCGGCCGGTCGGGCTGTCATAGACGTCTCGGTGACCTCGCCTTCGTCGATGCCCTGCCGTGGCGAGAGCAGTCAAA
>JASHYD010000234.1 GCA_030043175.1 Xanthobacteraceae bacterium
GTCGAAAGAAAATGGCACAGCTTTACGGTCGCGCCGTTCTTTTTGGTGAGACGCGGCCGTTAGAACAGCAGACGGACCATACTCGCGCCTAAATCCTTCTCGCAGGCGCTGCGTTCGACCTTTCTCAAATCTCCGATCGCGAGGCGCCGGTGCGGCCATTTGCGCCTACCGCTCTCGCGAAGTCGAACGCCAAATCCGGGCGTGACTTCATCAACTTTAGGATAATATTCCTGATCGTGAAATCAATCGTCCCGATGCTTCCTAATCACCTGGTATTACATTAAGTCGCTTAATGCGTACACCGACCCATGAAAGCGGTTAGTTGATTAGCGCGCAGTCCGGCTGCTGCACCCGCGTGGGCGCAGTTGGAAACGCGATCGCCGAAGGTCTCTCGCCGCGAAGACGGCACAAAGACCGTCCTGCCGCGCGCCGTCTGGACGGCGCGCGTTGATCGAGAATCCGACAGGCCGGGCGGCGGCGTGACGTGATAGGGCGCCAAATGCGACTGCCTTGGGGCCGGCACCGGTGGCTCCACGCCGGGGGTTGGCGGATAGATCGCCGCCGACGATGACGGCAGTGACCTGATGGGCGGCGGCGGCGTGAATTGGTATTGCACGCCTTGGCCATGGGCCGGCTCGAGCAACGTGAGGACGCCGCCGGCCAGCAGTAAGGGGGCGATGGCAAATCGGGTCATGTCGGTACTCTCGCTTGTTTTCATTAATCTAAGAACGAATGGGCGAGGATGCGGTAGGCGGAACCTAAAACATTCGTGAATACTCCGGTGGCGGCAACGACCGCGAGTACCAGCCCCGTGTAAGGCGCGATCTTGGCGATGTTCTTGCCATATGCAGGTGATGCCACCGCCAGCAAATGGGCGCCGGTCAACGGCGGTATTGGCAAGACGTTAATGAGGGCGAACCACGCGCTCAGGTCTCCGATAACCTCAATCAATGCAAATGTTGTCGCTGAAGCCGTATCTGGCAGCACCGGCAGCAGGAGTGGGCGGATCAGTCGCAGCACTGCGGCGCTGGCCAGGGTTGCGGCGGCGCCGGCCGCAACCACAATCGGCAATCCGATACGACCAAGCCGCAACTCAAAGGGGTCGACGGCAATCGGCTTGATCCATCCGACCGAAAAGAGCACGCCGGCGGCGGTGCCGAGGATGTCGAGATGCGCCAGCGGGCTGACGCGCAGCCGCCCATCATGGCGCGGCCCCTGATCGCCCATCGCGACCGCCACTACCGCGACGGTGAAGCCGTGCACCGCCGCAATGAACACATACGCAATAAGGCGCAGCACGACCTGCTGCAGCGTCAGATCGCTCACACCGCTATCGTCCGGTCTTCGCGCATCCGCATCATTGCCACCTATTTCTTCAGCGTCATCGTGCGTTGCGAGCCCGCGTCGGGCGTCAGCTCCTCGGCGCCCGGCGCATAGCCGTTGTTGCTCAAGAGAAAAGCCGTCAGATCAGCGTAGGACTGGGGACTGAGTTGCCCTGGCCGGTCCGGCGGCATCAGCGTGTTGACATACCCGAACAGCGCCGAAACGTCGCCCGAGCCCCAATGCTGGCGGAAATACGAGCCCTTGAGCGGGGCGCCGCCGAACTCGCCATTATCAAGCGTCGAGCCGTGACAATCTTGGCAGTTCTTCTGATAGATCGATTTGCCGCGCTGCACCTGCGCTTCCGTGAATGCCGGCGGCCTTTGCTCTCGCCCCTGCGCGGACGCCTGCACGGTCGCGGCCGTGATGAGCGAGAAGCCTGCGGCGGCAAGGAAAGCCATTCCGCACGGGCTTTCCAGCGGTTTGCTCACGAGCATGACAAGGACTCCGAGGTCAAATATCGTTGGGGACGATGGGCGTCGTAAGACTAGCGGAACCTGTGGCAAATTCCACGGCCATGACTTTCGAGAAGTGGTTTACCGTGGCCGCCCCCTCCACATAGCTCATAGCCGACGGACTGGACTTGCGGCTCACTTCCGTGATCGACCGAAATACCGCAGGTCCGGCGGCGGCTGGTCCTTTTTGGCAGGCATGAGCAAACCGTCACCGCTCAAAAAGTAGATTTCTTTGCCGATGCCGACATGACCATTGCCTTCCGCGCATACGGTTTCCTTCCACCAGATCGGCTGCTTGGTTGGGGTGCGGCGGTAATCTTTGGTGACCGTCCACGGTCGTGTGAGCGCGTGATCGAATGTGGTGATGTCGTCATGCAGCATGTTCGGGTCGGTCTTGTCGAGGTAGATCCGCTCCTTGATGATCGTCTGGTTGTCCTCGTGCAGCGGGATGCCGGTCATCTCATACGTACGCGGTCCCTTCAGTCCCCGGGTTTCGACCACCAGCGTGTCATAGCGGCCATCCCCGTCCTCATCGATCCATCGGCCGATCGAATAGCCGGTAAACTGCGGATCGTCCTCCATGTTGGCGGGAAAGTCGCGACCATCGGTGTAAATCCGACGGCTGTCATGAATGTGGTCGATCAGGATGTAGGTGGTCTCGGGCAGAACGAGGATTTCCATCTCCCCGTAAGGCCCCATCACGCGCGGCATGCCCGGTGACAGACACAGGACGGTCGGATCACCGGCTTGGCCGCCTTGCGCCTGATCCGCCAAGTTCGCCTCGAAAATCGCCTGATATTCCGGCGTCAGCGGCGCCTCCTGCCCCGGTCCGGCGGGCTTGTGAGGATCGTATTGGACACCACGGTAGAAGCCGCTCGGTACGGCGACGCGGCTCCACTCGCCCTTCAGATCCGGGTACTTGGTGTCGTCGAAGGCCCGCGCGTCGATTGGCGCGAGAAACGCCGTCGTCAGGGCGGCTACGCAGATAAGATGCCGGAAACGCATGCGTGCTCTCCCAAAAATTAAGCGGTATCGTCGCGGAGCAGAAGCGTAATATCCCGATCCGGAGTTGACCAGGGAGGAATGCCTATGAAACTCGCACGAGGAGCACGCACCGATCTGGTTTCGCGTCGCCAAGCTCTGATTCTGCTCGGTGCAGCCGTAGCCGTACGCGATGTCGATGCGGCTGAACAGGCAATCGCGCAACCGGTCTTGCTCGACCACATCAACATTCGGGTGTCGAATGTGGCCAAAACCGCGGAATTCTACACGGGGCTGTTCGACACGCCGGTTCTCCGGAATGCCGCTCTCCGAGCCCAGCCCACATCGCCGCCCAGCGAGGGGTTCTTTCTCAAGTTCGGCGACGGCTATCTTGCGATATCGCAGGCATTTGCTCCAGACCGGCCGGATCTCGACCACTATTCCGTTGGGCTTCGCGATTACGACAAGGCGAGGCTGACGAGGCGATTGCAGGACGGCGACATTGCGGTGCCGCCGCGATCGTCAAGTGATGTCTGGGTTGCCGACCTGGATGGGGCTTTGATGCAGTTGAGACAGCCCGGCGGCTGGGCGCGCCAGACCGCTACGCCCTATCAGGGTCCTCCACGCGTCGGCCCGGCCCTGTTGCCGCTGTCGATGAGCCGCATCGGCCTGCACAGCGTGGACCTTGGGCGCGCCGGCGACTTTTACGCTCGTCTGTTCGGCACCGAGATCGCGTCGTCAGCTCCAGCTCGTTCAAGGGCGTTTGGACTAGGTGACTCGGTCATCGAATTGGTCTCTGCCCCGGCCACTGCGGGTGGCGCGATCCGCCGGCTGGATTACATCCGCGTGGCAGTGAAGGATTTCTCCGGCGAGACGGCGACACGCGTTTTGCGCGAGCGCGGAATAAAGCTAGACGATGGGGCGGCTGCGGGATCGCTGCGCATCTCCGATCCGGATGGGCTGCCAATCGAAATCGCCGCGAGCTAAACTCAATCTGGCGCAGCAGCAAATGCCTTGCGCTTGACGGTGAGTGCTGGACCGCCTGCCGACTCGGGGCCGGAATGAAAGCCCACCGCTTTCGCAAACCCAACCATGCACGATCCTGATCTTGCCGCCTGACGAGAGCCACAGCTCGCCTCGTGTCTTTCGCGGGCCGAACAGGTCGGGCCAGCTAGTCGCAACGATTGGAGTTCTGCCACGGAGCCAGAAATGAATAAAATCGCCAAGATGCTGCTGTTCGCCACTGCTGCTGTCGCCCTGTCTATCCGAGCAAGCCAAATTTCGGCTCAGATGCCGGCCGCAATTGATGCGCCTGGGCAGACAGTGGTCGCGAGGCTACACGCCGAAGGGGCGCAAGTCTACGAATGCAAAGCCGACGCACAGGGCAAGCTGACCTGGCAACTCCGCGAGCCAATTGCGACGCTATTCCTCGATGGCAGGACGATTGGAAGGCATTATGCAGGACCAACTTGGGAGCACACGGACGGCAGTATGATTGTCGGTAAGGTGGTGGGGGTTGTGTTCGGCACAACGCCGAATGACATCCCGTGGCTAAGGCTCGACGTGGTGGACCGGCGCGGCAATGGGATGCTGTCGGGCGTGACGACGGTACAGCGCATCAACACAA
>JASHYD010000016.1 GCA_030043175.1 Xanthobacteraceae bacterium
ACCGTCGAGCCGTCGCGCTTCGACCTCAGGATCATGGGCACGCCGCGGCGCGGGACGCGCGCGAGCACCTGCTCTGCATCGCCGTAAAATTTGATCGTCCCCTCGTCCGTCGTCTCCTCTAGAGCATGCCATACGGTCGCACCGGTCTTGTGATGGATGATCCGAATTGCCGTGGGGGCGTCCTTCGGCCGATAGTCCGGCCATGCCAGATAGCCGGCGAGCACGTTTTCGGGCCGCTGCAAGAACTCAAAGCACACCACCGCCGCCGCAGCGATTTGTAGACTTGCTCTCGCGTGGCCGCAGGCTTGATAGCCTTGACGCGGTTCTTTTTCGTCACGCCCTGCCACGGGTTCGGCACGTCGCGATTGAAGACGTCGGGGTAGAGGCGATGCACCGTTTTCCAGGCTCCCCGGCAGATTACGATAACCTTTTCCGCTTGCCTCAACCGCTGGCCACGGGAGCCTTGGCACAGGCGCTCGTAGATTTCGTCAACAGCCGCAGGGGTAAGTGATTTGACCAGCCGGTCCCCTACGCGGTCGCCCTGTTTCGTAACCATATCTGCGACCGCCAACATGCAGCGTTCATAGTCGGGTCGCGATCGCTCGGACACCTTCTCGCGGTAGCGGATGCTCGCCTTGAACTCCCGGAATAGCCAATCGACGCTTCCGTAGCGGATAGCACCGGGAATAGGCTCGCCTTTCTTGGCGCCTGCCCACTCGTCAAATCGCGCATTCAAAGCCGCCGCACGGCCGCCTTTCCCGTCTTTCCCGCACGCGGTCGCGTAATCGTCCCCGAGCGGCTCATTCGCGATCGGGCAGCCGAGCTTGCGGTAGCGCGTCGGAACGTTGAAATAGAACGCAGTGCCGCGCTTAGCGAGCGTCTTCGCGATGACGTATCGAGGAAGCGGCAACGTCACGGTTACAGATCCTCCGCGAGATCGCGGACGGCCGTCAGCTCCGGCGGCAGGATCGCTTGATCGAGGTCGTCGCGAAGCCATAATCTGCGCCGTCCGTCGTTCACCCTGGGGTGCGGACATTCGTTCCCCACTCTTTTCATAAAAGCCTCAACCGAGTCTTCTCCGCAATACCCAGCTGCGACTGCCGCAGACATTCTGCGCGGCCACGAACCGGGTGGAATGATCGGGGGTCTCGACACGGCGAGCCTCTACTTCATTCGGTCATGTTTGCGGCGCTGGCCGAGCTGACTCGTCATTGGCCTGTTTGTGCTTGCCCCTCTGTTTTCGGCGGCTGCACCAAGCGCGATCGGTGTGAAGGAACGCCTGCAGCATGTGCGGTATCAATGCTGCGGTTTCGACGGGCTCGTAGAGCCTGCTGTGCTCGGCCGCATAGGCATCGAGCTCTTCCTTGAGAGGCTCCAGCAGCACAATGGTGACGCGCACCATACTTTGCTTGGGCAACGGACCAAGTTTCAGATCAGCCACAGTTGTTACCTCCCGATAAAAGCGTCCGCGTCGGCGACCAGATCTTTCAACCCTGATAGCTCTGAAGACGAGCTCGCGATTGACGATCACCCGCACGGGAAACCCCGGCCGGATGGTGATGACCACGGCTACGTTCACGCGCCACCGCTGAACTGAGCAAACGGCACCCGTGTGCAATCCTGTGGTTCAAGCGGGGGCCGCTTCGGAAAGAGACTGTCTGGAGCGCGGCCCAGAGAGCCATGACTCGTCGTCACAAAGCAGGCGGCGCGCGAGATGGAGGACAGAATAGCGGCGGCAATGACAGCAAACTTCATAAGTTTCACCTCCGACAAAGGCGTCCGCGTCGGTAGCACGGTCTTTCAACCCTGATAGGCGTCGAGGACGAGGTCGCGATTGATGATCACCCGCACCGGAAACCCCGGGCGGATAGTGAGGGTCGGCTGGATGTTGAGGTTGCGTTGTGTGATCTGCTGACCGGTCTGACTGAGGCTGTTGCTGCTGCCTTGCCGAAGCGCTGGCGCGATGGCGCTGTCGTTGGCGTTGGCGTTGGAGCCAAGCTCGGCGCCGATGCCGATCACCGTTGAGAGCATGGCCCCCATGAAGAGCCGGCCCCAGTGCTGATCGACCTCGTCTTCGAGACCGCTAAAGCCTTGCGGATCGGCGCCGGGCTGGCGCTCCAGCACGATGGAACGGCCAGTCGGCAGCATCAGCCGCGTCCACACCAGGAGCAGCCGGTTCTGTCCGAAGGCGACCTGGCTGTTATAAGTGCCGATGAGCTTCGAGCCTTGCGGAATCAGCAGCTACCCGCCGGTTGGGCTGTTGTAGACATTCGCGGTGACCTGCGCCGTGACCTGGCTGGGAAGGTCGGATCGCATGCCGGTAATGAGCGCAGCCGGAATGACCGAGCCGGCCTGCACCACGTAGCGGGAAACCGGATTTTCCAGGTGGTCCGGGCTGACGGTCTTGCGATCGACGGCGCTATTCACGCAGGCGACCTTGCGGTCCTGCATGTTGAGAAGCGATCCGGGATCGAGCGGTGCCGCTTCTGCCTGTCCGGCCGGCGCCGCTTTCTGGTCCGCAGCAGGAGTCGTCGGGGCTGCCGCCGCGGGCCGCTCGCTAGCGCTGGTGGTGGCGAACAGACGGCTGGTGCGCGCCGCCTCGTTTTCCTGTGCAAGGCGCTGCTGTTCGGGATCGACACCTTCTGCACCAGGCGCAGGTAGGGGCCGGCAGATGTCGCCCGGCACAGGCGGGTCAAGTCGGGGTGCTCCCTGCGGCGGCTTCTGAGGAAGCCCGGAGTAATCCCGCGGCAGGGTGGACAGGCCGTCAGGCGTCGTCTTGTTTTCAGTGTTGTAAAGCTCCGACCCGCCGCCAGGCCTTCTGGTTCCCTGATAGAGCGCCCAGATCAGCGCACTGAAGATCACGACGGCTCCGACACCCACGAGGCCGGTCAGTACCTTACGGACAGCTGCATCACCGGCGGCCCCTCGCTGCGAAGGCGGAACGCAGCAACAGGCTCATGAGCCCGCTCTGATCGAGCTCGGTCTGGTTCGCTCACCACGTCATTCCCCCATCGTTGCGGAGGATACATTGATCAGCCGACTGAGTCAGGGGATCGACGGCCGTGATAGCGAGGCGAGCACCTTGTAGCGGCCTCAGCCGCTTCAGCTTTCCAAGGATCCGTTCGCTGGTCCAGTAATGATATGCTTGGCGACGTCCGCCGCTACGGCCTGCCAGATATGAGGGGTCTTCGCCAACTTGGCCAGCACGATATCCAGGTAGCGAATGCGGTGCGGAGCGCCGAGGAGCCAGGGATGAATACCGAGATCGAAAAACCGGCCGGAGGTCGCGCCCTCGTCATAAAGCTGGTCGAACGCCTCCCCGACGATTTGCGGATATCGCGGCATCTGCAGCCGGCGGTCCCACAGGAGATGCATGTCGTCCCATTGGACGTGGTTCGGTAAAGAGACGATTTGCTGTCCTGCAAGCATGAGGAACGGCTGATCGTCGTTAGGCCAGTCGGCAAGGTAGCGCAGCCCGAGTTTCGACAGGATTGCCGGGGTGCGGGCTGATTCCGCGTAATCCTGGCCGATCCAGCCTAGCGGCCGGCTTCCCGTGCCGCGCTCGATCCGATCGAGATCGCTTCCAATGGCAGCGAGCTCTTCCTCATCGGACATCCGACTGGTGATCATCCGATTTGCGGTGCTGCCGTGTGCAGCGAATTCGTAGCCGCGCTTGGCAAAGGCTTCGACAAGATACGGAAATCTCACGACCGCCTCTGAGTTGGCTGCCACTGTCGCCTTGATGCCGTAGCGATCGAGCAGTTCGATGATGCGGAAAATCCCGACCCGATTGCCGTATTGATACCAGCTATACTCCCGGCAGTCCGGTCGCGGTCGATCCTTCAAGCGGGGATCGCGGACGATGTTTCTCGGCTGATCGAACTCCATATATTCGAAATAGAGATAAACGCAGATAGCCAACCGTGCGCCGCCCGGCCACCGCAGCGGCTCTCGCCGTGGAATCGCGGAATAGCGATATAGCGAATGGTCCATGCCGATTTCGCGCGTGGACATCAAAGTCCTCCGTTGGGCTATCTCAACAAAGAAATATGATCTTCGATGGCGGGAAGCTGCTGGCGGATGAACCAATCGGCAATCTCGGCTCCGGTTGCCAACCAGACGCCGTGATGGCGCCGAATATATTCGAGCAAGCGATCGAGATGACGGATCCTATGCGGCTGTCCCATCACCCACGGATGCAGCGCGATACTCATTACCCGGCGGATGTCGGCACCTTCCCGATAGAGACAATCGAATTGATCCTTCACCGCGAGCACGTACTCTTCCGCATCAATATTCAACCGCAGATTCCAGCCATCGTTGACATCCATGGAATACGGCAGCGACAACAGGCGGCCGTGGCGCACCCGCATCGGGAACGGCTGATCGTCGTGATACCAATCGACATAATATTGAATACCTGCCTCGGCCACGAGATCAGGCGTTCGGTGATTCCCGCTGCCCGCAGGCGAATACCATCCGGTCAGATCGCGGCCGGTGAGGCGGCGAAAGGTTGCCGCGCAGTCCTGGATGTAGGCGCGCTCCTGCTCTTCGGTAGCGTCATACATGTAATTCGTGTTGTAGAGGCCGTGGCACATGACATCATATTTGCGACTCTCGCATGCCTCCATGATCTCAGGGAAATGTTGGTAGACCGCCAGATTGAGCGAAAGCGTGCATCGCAGCGCATGACGGTCCAAGACCTCGAGCAGGCGCCATATGCCGACGCGGTTACCGTAGTCGCGCAAGCCGTAATTCATAATATCGGGGTGGGGGCAACGCGGGTACGGATCTCTCTGACCCCGCAGGCCCGGCGGTGCGTATTCGAACATCTCTATGTTGGGTACGATCCACAGAGCGAGGCGCGCGTCGTTTGGCCATCGAAGCGAGGGGCGCTCGATCAGCGGCGAGTAGACGATGCGGTCAGGCTCCATGGGCTCCTCGCTCGCGGAAGCGCGGTTGGTTGGTGATCAGCAAACGCCGAGCTTGCGTGTCTCCTCGCGCATCAAACGATGGATTTCGCGCTCAAGAGCGACGAATGAGAGGTTGGTCCGATCACGGGGATGGGCGAGGTTCACTTCGAAAACTTCCCTGATTGAGCCGGGCATCGTCCCCATGAGGATAATTTGATTGCTCAAGAATATCGATTCGGTGATGCTGTGAGTGACAAACAGGACCGTCTTGCGACTCTTCTGCCAGAGCGAGAGCAATTCCTCCTGCAGCGTTTCGCGGGTTTGCGCGTCGACGGCACCGAACGGCTCGTCCATCAATAGAACCGAGGGGCTGTTGGCCAAAGCGCGAGCAAGGGCAACGCGCTGCTTCATCCCGCCCGAGAGCTGCGAGGGATAGCTTTCCCCATGTTCCGCCAGCCCGACTAGTGCAAGAAAGTGCTTGGCGAGCGCCTGTTGCTCCGCGCGCGGTCGACGTCGGACCATCGGCCCGAAAGCGACGTTCTCGGCGGCGGTGCGCCAGGGAAACAGCGCATATTCCTGAAAGACCACGCCGCGATCGGCTCCTGGTCCGTCGATAGACTTGCCGTCGACAAGAATTTGCCCACGCGTCGGAAAAATAAACCCGGCAACCATGTTCAGCAAGGTCGACTTGCCGCAACCGGACGGACCTAGCAGCGACGTAAAGCAGCCCTCTGCAAGCTGCAGCGAGACATCTGCCAGCGCCAGCATGCCGCTATCGTAGATCTTGGTGACG
>JASHYD010000235.1 GCA_030043175.1 Xanthobacteraceae bacterium
GTTGTTTGTTGCTCCGGAGGTATCTCCAGGATGAGCCAATAGGTGTTGAGCTGTGTGAAGTATTGCGAAATCTGGCGCTGCCCGTAGGCGTCGTTCAACGTATCGTCGATCGCCTGGGCGGAAATGCCGAACCGTGAGGCCTGGTCACGATTGATCTGCACCTTGAGCTGCGGCGCCCTGAACAAAAGGTCGGTCCCGACGTCGACCAATTCCGGCAGGGTGCGCATCTTGTCGAGCAGCTTTTGCGCCCATTCGGTCAACTCAGCAATATTGGGGTCCTGCAGCGTATATTGAAAGGCGGCGCGCGCGATGCGGCCGCCCACCGTGATGTCCTGCGCCGGCTGAAGAAAAAGATTCACCCCGGTGATCTTGGCGAGCTGGGGTCGCAAACGATCGATCACCTGGGAAGCATCGGCGTCGCGCTCCTCGCGCGGCTTGAGCACGATGGTGAAGTTGCCGGTGTTGGCGGTCTTGGCGCTACTGGTCGAGCCGACTGACGAGCCATAGCCCGCCACCGCCGGATCGCGCAGGATCACCTCACCAAGCTCGTGCGTCAGCCGCATCATCTCCTGCGGCGAGACATCCTGGGCTCCCTCCGATATACCGTTAATCAAGCCAATATCCTGGATCGGGAAGAAGCCTTTCGGCGTGTAGTAGAGCATGGCACCAGTCAGCGCCATGGTTGCGAAAAATATGCCGAGCGTGATCGCCTGATGACGTAGGGCGACATCGAGGGTTCGCTGATACCACAACAGCATCCGGTCGAACGCACTTTCGATCAAGCGATAGACCGGGCCTGGATTGCTGGTATCGTGGCGCATGAAGCGCGAGCACAGCATCGGCGCGAGCGTCAGCGAGACCAGTGCCGATACCGCGATCGAGGCGGTGACGGTAATGGCGAATTCACGGAACAGCCGCCCGATGATGCCCCCCATCAGCAGGAGCGGAATGAACACGGCGATCAGCGAGAAGCTGATCGAAAGTACCGTGAAGCCGATCTCGCGCGAGCCATTGAGGGCGGCTTCGAATGGCTCCTCGCCGTTCTCGATATGACGGTGAATGTTCTCCACCACGACGATGGCGTCGTCCACAACGAAGCCGACCGAGATAGTGAGGGCCATCAGCGAAAGGTTGTCGAGACTGAAACTAAGCAAATACATCGCGGCGAACGAGCCGAGCAGCGCCAGCGGCACGGTGATGCCTGGAATGAAGGTCGCCCAGAAACTGCGAAGGAACAACAGGATGACCAGCACCACGAGGGCGATTGTCAGGAGGAGCGTGAACTCAACGTCTGCAATCGAAGCCCGGATTGTCGTGGTGCGATCAAGTTGCACCGCCACGTCGATTGCCGGAGGAATGTTTGCCGTCAGGCGCGGCAGCATTTCCTTGACCTTATCGACGATCTCGATGACGTTCGCACCTGGCTGCTTGTAGATATAGAGGAGAACACCCTCCTTGAGATTCTGGTAGCCCATCACGGTGCGGTCGGACGCGGCGGCGATCGCGCGACCGACGTCGCTCACCCGTATCGGGCCGCCATTGCGATAGGCGAGTACGATGTCGTTGAACGGATCGGCATCGATGATCTGGTCATTTGCCGCGATGGTAAAGCTTGTGCGGTCGGTATTGACAGTGCCCTTCGCCGCAATGGTCGTCTGATTGACGAGCATCGCGCGTACATCCTCCAAAGTCAGACCACTCGAGGCGAGCTTGGCCGGATCGACTTCGATCCGGATCGAAGTCTTCTGCTCGCCGCTGATGATCGTCTGAGCAACTCCGGGCACCTGCGAAATCTGCTGAGCGAGGAAGTTATCGACGTAGTCGTCAACGACGTAGAGCGGCAAGGTATCGGACTGGGCCGACAGCATCATAACCGGCGAGTCGGCAGGATTGACTTTTTTGTAGCTCGGCGGCGTCGACATCTGTTGCGGCAAGGTCTTGCCGGCAACCGTGATCGCCGCCTGCACGTCCTGGGCGGCGGAATCAATGTTGCGATTGAGGTCGAACTGGATGGTGATGGTGGTGCCGTTAAGGGCGCTCATGGAGGTGAGCTGGGTGACCCCGGGAATTTGCCCGAACTGACGCTCCAGCGGCGCCGCCACGGAGGCCGCCATGGTCTCGGCACTGGCGCCCTGCAGCGTCGCGTTCACCTGAATGGTGGGAAAATCAACTTGCGGCAACGGCGCCACCGGCAGGAGCGGGAAGGCTACGAAACCGACGAAGCCGACCCACGTCATCAGCAGCGATGTCGCGACCGGACGTTGAATGAATGGCTCGGAGATATTCATGACGCACGGTCCCGTTTCGGAGGCGCCGGCTCTGCCGGTTCTGGAGACCCATTCACCGTCACGTGCGAACCGAGTCGCAACTTATATTGGCCATTGACGACGACGCGGTCTCCTTCGACAAGCCCGGATGTGACGATCGTCTGGTCGGCGGTGGTGGGCCCGACCGTGATCGGGCGCGCATCGACCACGCCTTGCGGGTTGACAACCCAGGTGAAGATTCCTTCCGGTCCGCGCTGAATGGCAGGCGCCGGAATGACCAGGACGCCGCGGCGCACGTCGAGGAGGACGCGCGCGTTGACGAAGTCTCCCGGCCACAGCTTTCCGTCCTCGTTGGCAAACATTGCTTTGAGACGAATCGTGGCGCTGGCCTGATCAACGATATTGTCGATCAGCAGCAGCGTACCCTTGCTGAGCGCAGTGACATTGTCCTGGCTGAACGCTGTCACTTCCACCGGGCCACGCGCCTGGGCGTCGCGCACGTCATTGAGCGAGCGCGCCGAGAGGGTGAACACCACCGCAATCGGCTTGGTCAGCGTCAGGGTGGCGATAATGGAGGAATCGGCGGCGTGGACGATATTTCCCGGATCAATCAGGCGCACGCCCATGCGGCCGTCGCTCGGGGCGGTGACCAAAGTATAATCAAGTTGTGTCTGCGCGGCTTCAATCGCTGCATCGTCGGCATTAAGCGAGGCGATCAGTTGATCCACCTTGGCCTGCTGCTGATCGACCACTTGCTGGGTTTGAAAGCTCTTATCGACCAGAGTGCGCGAGCGCACCAGGTCCTTCTGCGCGGACGAAAGCTGGGCTTCGTCCTGTTTCCTCTTGGCTTTGGCCTGATCGAACGCCGCCTGATAGAGGCGCTGATCGATCTTAACCAGCACATCGCCCTTCTTGACCTGCTGGCCTTCCGTGAACAAGACCTGCTCGATCTGGCCGTCGACTTGCGAGCGGATGCCGACCGTGAAGGACGCCTGCACCGAACCCAGTCCGGTGAGGTAGATGGGCAGGTCGCGCTTTGTGGTGGTCGCTACGGTAACCGGGACAGCCGCCGGCTGCGCCGAACGCGCGGCCCGAACCGGCTCCGGTCCCTGGTGCAGATACCATGCCCCCGCGCCGCCAGCCGCGATCACAACGGCGCAGGGCAGCAGAATGCGTCGACCGCGACCCACGTTCACTCCCTTGAGCGGCATGCGCATGCACAGGGCACGCGAGCCTGCAACTATTTGTTTCTCTGCTTACGGAAGTGTACGCGAATGCGCGCGATGCACAAGTTTCATTGTCATAAACAAATCATGTGAGGTGAGACGCTTGCGCTACCGGGCCACCTTCCGCCAGCCGCCGCCCCGGCGAATCGCGATCGCGCATGCCCGCGTCCCCGCACGACCGCGACACCGCGCGCCCGGCGCG
>JASHYD010000017.1 GCA_030043175.1 Xanthobacteraceae bacterium
CAAATGAATCCCATCCCGAATCCGTTACCTCTCCGCGTTAGGCGATTCGCTTCCGTGGAAATCCAGGCTAGCGTGGAGACTCCCATCCGAGCGTGAAGGGTTTTTTCGAACGTATTCGGCGGGCGCCATTGCGCGTGGGATTGCAAAGGCGCGTTCTTGCAAAGCCCCGACAGTTCTCTGCCCGAAACCGGAGCTAACCGCCGTGCGGTCCTTCCAGTCCCGCCGCTCGCCCAGCGGGTCTACCTCATAGCAGGCCGCCGGGTGGCGACCGCGTTGTCGCCGCTGGCCGGCTCAGAAGTCCGGCTCGTTCGCGACCGATACGATAGTCGAACAAATGCTGGTTGTTCTCGGCGCAGATGTCTTCGCTGATCTCCGGCTGCGCGCGGCGGTAACGCCGCATTCCCGATCACGGCTTGTAGAAGGCGTCTGTGTACCATGAGATCGCTGCCATCGTCTGACCACCGTCAGTCATTCTCCAGCGCTCAACGATGTGCAGCTTCTCGGTGGTGTACGGTAAACGTCGAGCTTTATTGCTCAACCCAATAGCCCAATGGTGTCGATGACAAGCGTGTCCCCCCATAGCGGCCCACCGACTCGCCGTACCATGATGGTGTTGGATTGGCTGAACGAGGCACGTCCGTGTAGACGCGGCGGACCTGCTGATTGCTCGGAACACTGATCCAGACTTTCTTCAGCGTCTGCAGAAAGTAAGGGGGGTCGGTTCACCCTGACCCATGAAATCAGGAACGCCGCGATCGCAGGGTCCGCACATCGCATCTTTTCCGGCACGCAGGTTTTCAAATCGGAGACGTAGGCGACAGGATGGGCCGGGTCGGTGACGTCGACAATCGATGTACCGTTGAACTCCGGCTGGCCATTGAATTTGTTGACCGGCTTCGGATTGTCGGGCGTCGACCCGTGATGGCCGATATAGGCGACATAGCGGTTGCCCTGCTTGTGGACGACGAGCTGGTAGGCGCTGCGGTTGAGGATATCGTCGTAGCCGATCAGCCGCATGTTCTTCGCTTCTGGCGGGGCCCCGACTTTCTGCTGCTGCGCCAGCACAGGTGCGGTGCACAGGCATGTCACAACTGCTACTACTGGCGCCCAAACTTGAACTGCGTCGCGAGTCATGGGGGGTGCCCTCCTCTTCCCTGGGCAAAGCCTATTTCATCTTCCGGGCAAAGCTAATTTTCAACGAGCGTGACATCACAAGCAAGCCTGACAATCAATAAACCTGAACAAAATCTCTCTTTAAGAACAAGGTGTATGGCTCTATAGTACCGAAGTTGGTTCTATAGGTGTCCATAGGCTGACGTTCCGTTGCCGGGAGCGGCGGTGTTGTCTTGCCAGAACGAATCCAAGCTCTTCGCCTTGCGAAATGAGTTGCTCGGCGCAGATGTCCTCCTCGCATCCAGGACGGGCAGTGTAACAAGGCGGCCGATTGCATCCTCTCACGGGCACATTCGCAATTTTACCCTTTAAGCCCATGTAGGCAAGTGTCGATGGCGCTATTTGGTCAAGCCACAGGCAGTTTTTCCCATAATGCTCTTTCAGCGCGGAGCTAACGACGACAAAAATTTCCCTCAATGCTGCGGGCGACTTCCGGGACACGGCCGAGCAGCACACTCGCACGGTGATGGTGCTAACAACGACACGAGCCCCGGCCTACTCTGGCTTGTCATCCCACCGTCCTCCTTGCAGATAGTCGTATGATCAAAATATTGATCCGAGGCTCCTATTCAAGGAATTGAAGCGCGTTGATTGTTGCCCAGCCGTTCGTGGCTTTACCGGTCGATCGCGCAAGCAATGTTGGATGACACCCGGGCGTTTGCCAGGAGCATAGTTGTCGCACAGGTGCAAATCGACCTCCGCCACAGGATCATGCAACGTACAAGGTACAGGGGCTAAGGCCAGATGCTGCAAATCCAGGCTACCAACGCTGCCGCTGCGATCACTTTCCCGCTGCCACTGGTAGACAGTAGCGGGAACAGCTTCAAGAAGAGTACTGCGAACCAAGCTGCTGGCCATCAAGATAGAGTCGCGCAGGACAATGCACGACCCCATCGCGTAGGCCCGGTCGCCCCCTTCGACTTCGCCACGAAGCCCGACGGCTTCAGCAAGACCACCTATGCGGCTGTCAAAAAGGCAGCGACCTGTGTATTCACGAATACCACCTCCCGAAACCGCTCGCGCCGTTCGCGTTGCCGCGCGATCACCGCGTCAACCGCAGCAAGCGCACGCTATGAAGATCAATCCCTGGGGAAGCCTTATCGGCTCTCCGCAACCTCACCGCCGACCACGTCAGAGCCGGTGCCGCTGCAGCCCGAAGGCCCATAGCGCAGGAATTTCTGCAGGCGCTTTCCCGAATCGACCTCAGCCGTGTAAATGTTCCCGGCAGAATCGATGCTGACCTGGTGCAGGTAGTGGAAATTGCCGGCCATCCGTCCTGCACGTCCGAGGCGGCCCAGTTCCTGAAGATTCTGGCGATTGAGGATGTAGATTGTCATGTTGGTGTTGTCTCCGATGTAGAGGCAGCTCTGAGCTTTGTCGGTTGAGAAGTTCATGGACACGGATGTGCCGGGCATTTCGGGCTGCGTATAGGTGTGCTCGCTGATGAATTGCTCAGCAACATAGCCGCACTTGCCCGCCTCCCCGTTTGGATTGCTGCACGGTTTGCCTAGATTAGGGTCCAGATTGTTGAACACCTGGATACGGTCGTTGCCGCGGTCGCAGACATAGAGCTTGCCGTCATCGGTAATCTTGACGCAGTGCACCGGATTCCTGAAGTAGACCGGCTTCTTGTTGCCTTTGGCATAATCGTCCGGCCAGGCACCAGCCCAGCGCGCGGCAGCGTCGTCTACCGGATTGTTGCCGTAGGCGCCGAAATGGCCGATATACTTGCCGGTATCGGCGTCGACGATCAGCACACGGCGATTGCCATAGCCGTCCGCTACATAAAGCCGGTTGGTCTTTGGATCCACCACCATATCCGCCGGCCGATAAAGGGTCGGCGTGCCGTTCAACCCGCTACTAGTATCGTTGCTGGCAGGAGCGGTCGGCGTGCCGCCGATCCGCAATTTGAAATTGCCGTCCATATCGAACTTGAGCACAAAGCCGTCACCGCCATGGCGGTTGGTGGTCCAGGCGCTTACGTCTTTCGGAACGTTGTCACTGTTGCCCGCGATCCAGACGTTGTCGCGATCGTCGACATAAATGCCGTGCTCGACGTTGGGCCAGATGCAGCCTGCTTCCTCCTTGCAGTGACTGGCCAGCCAGCCTGGGTCGGACGGACCGCCCCACGCGCGCAGCAACTTGCCGCCGGCATCGAATTCCAGCACCCCGGGCGCGGCACGGCAGCAATCCGCACCAAAGCCATTGACACGAGCTTGGCCCAGCCCATTCGCTTCCTGCCCCTTGGCGTTGGTAACGCCGGCCAAAGCCTTTACAAGACCGGCTTCATCATTCGCCATGGTGCGCGGTCGATTATAGACCCAGATGTGATCCTGTCTGTCCACATAGAGTCCGCCGACCTGTCCAAGCAGCCAGGAATGAGGAAGGGGCAGCGGCCAGGTGGGATCGACTATGAACTTCGGCGTCGCGCCGTTCTTGGAGGTATTGTAAACGCCGCTCTGTTCCGTGAGCCGCTGCAGGATGCCGGCTGTGGGCGGGCCGTCTTCCGCATGCGGTGACAGCGGAGCGCTCATCAAAAGCAGTGGCGCAAGAGCAAGCATTTTTAGGAGTGCGTTTTTCATTGGACGTTCCTGTGGCTTTCTTTTCCTTGACAGCGAAACAGTCTTCTACGCCCAATCACTTGTCAATCCGAGCCTACGTCAGAGCGAAAGGTCAGGCGGGGACGCGTGGGAAGCTGCTCAACCGAGTAATATTCACGGCGTCCAGCGTGGCGCGGCTGCATCGCTGCCGTCTGTTGGCTCGGTCTTCGTACGCGAGCTGACGTTCTGCACTTTTCGTTCGTCGTGAACAACGCGTTCGGGTAGCCCGCTCGTTCAGCGTCACCACTGGCTGTCCGTCGTCGGCAACCGTTCCCCGCCAAATCGCTTGGCAAAAGGGGTACCCGCGTCTTCCAGCTGCTTAATCGCTTAATCCCCTGTCTTTGTACAGGTGCCGCCAGCTAGACGAGCTGCGCGCATTGTGTGGATGGCGACGGCAGCACACACAGTCGCTCCGAGATTGGCGCGCTGCTGTATGGCGGTTCATGCGACAGACGACGTAATGTCGGATCACGCCGGACGACGCTCCTCGGCCGGCAGAATTCGCAAGCGCGCAAGCGGCGTAGCCATTACTTATCCAAGCCCTGCTGATGCAACCAGGCTTCCAGCAGTGCGGCGATTTCCTTGTTGTTCAGATCCGCCATCGGGAAATGGCTGTTGCCGTGGACGCCGATGGCCGGAAGGTGGGTCATGTGCGCGTGCCCGCCATTGGCATTGATGAGGTCGACGAATTTCTGCGCCATGACGTAGCGGCCCTGCCAGATCTCGATATCGGGCCAGGGCGATGCCGGCTGGCCGGCGATCGGAAAGTTGTCTCCCCAGACGATCTCGATCGGTATTTTTGTGAGCATCATGAAATCTGACAGCGGGACCGCCGTTCCGGCGACTGGACCGAGCGGTCCGGACGGCACGGGATCCGGAATCTGACCTTCAGGAAACACCTGTGTCACCGGCTCGTAGGCATAAACCGCGACGATATTCCTACTCTGAATAGCTGTTTCCCACCCATAGACGCCGCTGGCCGAGTGGGTCAGCAAAACAGCCGGGCCGATTCCTTTGAACGCCGCGGCAACCGCCGCTGTCACCACCGCATCGCTGGCCGGGGCGGTATCAGGCGTCTGCTGCCGCCACCATTGGTTCAGCGCAGCCTCGCCGCGCGGAAACTGCGCGTTCGGGAAATACTCTGGCCAGATGCCCACGCGAAACCGGATGAAAATGCCTTGTTCTCCGGTCGGTCCCGGGCCCGGCACCGCCGCCACCGCTCCGTTGACGGTCGCGCGTCCGGCGCGTCCGCGATGGGGTTGGTCGAGCAGATAGATCGCATAGCCGCTGCGCAGAAAGATGTTCTGGAAGCCGTCGCGGCCGTCCGGGGTCGTTTCCCACGTCTTCGTGAACTGGCCGCCGCCGTGCCACATCACGATCGGATATTTACGCGCGCCGACAGGGATCTGATATTGAACATAGGCGTGGTCGCCGTGAATGGTCTGCCCGTCGGGCGTCAAAGCAATCGGATCGAAGATGCCGGGGTTGGTCAGCACCGTTCCGCCGGCCGTGAAACTGCCCTGGGTCTTGAGAACGATGGGGTTGCCGTCGTCGGCTCTGTTGGGATCTTTCTCGTCTGCGTTGACAGGCATGGAAAAGATCGACGCGGCCGTCGCGGCAAGTACGACGCTCGTCAGGAATGCCGGACCCAATCCCCGGAACGGTGCGTTTTTCGCGCACACATCATCAAGCTGTTTCATGTTTTCCTCCCGCAAGCGGATCGCGATCGATCGGTCATCATGCTCCGGGTCAGAACGGCGTCAACTCCTTGAAGCCCGCCGCCACCGGTTGATAGGGCAACCGCAGCGCTCCTAGCGCGCCGTTCGCGAGCGGCCCAGGCACGATCACCAGACCGCGTGAAGCGATGTCAAACACGTCTTCGACAGTGAGGAGGTTGGTCGCCATCCGTCCGACTGTAGAGGTTCGTACCTGGTGCCTGCAATGGGTCAACAACGGCCGTGCTGCTCGCCTGACACGTCCGCAGTGCCTCGGATAGATCCTATGCAGGCGCGACGGACGGAGGTTACCATCTCGGTCTCTACCTTCCTATATACGAAATTGCGCAGCGGTATACGAACGAATAGATAATCTGCGCACTTTAAACCGGTCAGCTACTTCGAGTTGGCGAGTTTTCTATATCGGCGCAGCGTTCGATCAACTTTGAGAAGGGTTCTGCGTCGTCCAGTAGGATGCCGTCACCAGCCATCTTCTTGTAGTCGACTTCAAGCACGTTGAGTGCTTCGGAGGCTTGGTGTCAGTCGATCGAAGCCTTCGACGAGGGGAGCCGACGGCGCCGGCAGCTGGGGCTGTTTCCGGCCGATCATGAAGTTCCAGCCTCCGCCGATGGCTA
>JASHYD010000236.1 GCA_030043175.1 Xanthobacteraceae bacterium
GCAGATCGAAGAGGCGGAGAAGCGCGACCATCGAAAGCTCGGCCGCGAACTCGACCTGTTTCATTTTCAGGAGGAAGGCCCCGGCGTCGTGTTCTGGCATGCCAAGGGGTGGTCGCTGTTCCAGTCGATCATCGCCTACATGCGTCGGCGCCTCGCTGGCGACTACGACGAAGTGAACGCACCGCAGATGCTCGACAAGTCGCTGTGGGAGACATCGGGCCACTGGCACTGGTATCGCGAGAACATGTTCGCGGCGCAGTCGGCGGGTGACGAGGCGGAGGACAAGCGCTGGTTCGCCATCAAGCCGATGAATTGCCCGGGCCACGTGCAGATCTTCAAACACGGGCTGAAGAGCTATCGTGATCTGCCGATCCGCCTCGCCGAATTCGGCGTGGTGCACCGCTATGAACCGTCCGGCGCGCTGCACGGCCTACTGCGCGTGCGCGGCTTCACCCAGGACGATGCGCACATTTTCTGCACCGAGGACCAGCTTGCCGAGGAGTGCATCAAGATCAACGATCTCATCCTCTCGGTCTACGCGGACTTTGGCTTTGAGAGCGACATCCTCATCAAGCTTGCGACCCGCCCCGAAAAGCGTGTCGGCACCGACGCCATGTGGGATCATGCCGAAGGCGTGCTGCGCTCGGTTCTCGACACGATCGCCGCCCGTTCGGGCAATCGCATCAAGACCGGCATCAATCCGGGCGAGGGCACCTTCTATGGTCCGAAGTTCGAATACGTGCTGCGCGACGCGATCGGTCGCGACTGGCAATGCGGCACCACGCAGGTGGACTTCAACCTGCCGGAGCGATTCGGTGCGTTCTACATCGACGCGGACGGGGAGAAGAAGCAGCCCGTGATGGTGCATCGCGCGATCTGCGGCTCACTGGAGCGCTTCACCGGCATCCTCATCGAGCACTACGCCGCTCATTTCCCACTGTGGCTCGCCCCCGTCCAGGCCGTCGTCTGCACCATCGTCTCCGATGCCGACAGCTACGCCGGCGAGGTTGCTGCGATGGCGCGGCGCGCGGGATTGCGGATCGAACTCGACCTGCGCAACGAGAAGATCAACTACAAGGTGCGCGAGCACTCCCTCGCCAAGGTCCCGGTGCTGCTGGTGGTCGGCAAGAAAGAGGCCGAGAACCGTGCGGTGTCGATCCGGCGGCTGGGCAGTCAGGAGCAGACGGTGATGGGTCTCGATGCGGCGCTCGCAGGGCTCGTCCAGGAAGCGGTGCCGCCGGACGTGAGGAGGGGGTGCGGTGGGGGCGAAGGGCGGAGCGCGTAGCCCGCCCGGGGCGCGCGCGCCCCCTGCGCAAACGATGCTGTTTCGTCCCGCCTCAGCCCGATCGTTTTGAGCGTTAGCGGGCGTCCGCATGCCTTCGGGCAAGAACAGCCCTCATGACGGCGAGGGCAGCTCACCTTAAGGTCGAACCGCTTTTATTGGTGAACACCGGCGGCGCCTGAACAGATGCGGGACCAGACCGGCAGCTCCGCGCGCATCATGTCTCCCGCATTGAAAACCCGTTCTTCAGCAAGCAGGCGGGCTCGCTTCTCGCAACACCGCATGACGAACCCCGACTGCATGCGCGGGGCTGGGTTACTCGACGCTTATCACTCCTGTCATCACCGGCACGCAGTTGCCGCCAATGTGGGCGGCGACGATGTTGCCGGCGCGTTTTATCGTCGATGCCACCATCAGGCTTGGCCGTCCCATATCGACCCCCTGCGAGATTCGCCGCTCCAATCGTAAATCCGGCTCGGCGTGCAGTGTCGCAAGGAGGGCGATCAGCGCCACGTTCGCAGAGCCGGTCGCGGGATCTTCGGTGACCCCGAACTGCGGGGCGAACATGCGCGCCTCGATATCGGCGACCGGCGAGACCGCCTCTAGGTAGAGGTGGATGCCGGTCGCAAGGGCATGCCGCGCAAAGATTTCGCCGCGCGGCCGCGCGGCCGCGAGCGCGGCGCGGCTCGTGACGGCAGCGAGAACGAACGCAGTGCCGCAAGAAGCGACGCAGGGCTCGTGCGCTCGCGTGTCGATGTCGGTGGGCGCGAGGGAGCACGCCGCGGCGACAATTTCGGGGACAATATTTTCGCGCACCGAAAAGCCCTGCGGCGCCGTGATACGCGCTCCAATCACGGCTGATCGCTCGCGGAGGAGCTCAACCCGCACGAGGCCCGCTTTCTCCTCGAAAATCATGGTGTCGCCCGTGGCGGGCCGCGCGGCGCTGGCCGTGACGCCGGCGAGCACGAATGCCGTCCCGACGTTGGGATGGCCGGCAAATGGCAGCTCGGCCCGAGGAGTAAAAATGCGAACTTGCGCCGTGTTGGCCGCATCCTGCGGCGGCAGCACGAAGGTCGTCTCGGAAAGGTTGAATTCGGCCGCGACTGCCTGCATCTGCTCCGATGTGAGGCCGCGCGCATCCGGCAGGACGGCGAGCGGGTTGCCGCCGAATTGCCGATCGGTGAAGACATCAACGGTGGTGAAGTTCAATTGCATGGTGCAGCTCGTGAACGGGACCGATCGATTCCGTCAAACGGATCGTATCGTGAGAATCGGAATCAAGCTCTCGGGTCCCCTCCGTGCGGCACTCAAGGTGAGGGGACGATCTCGCACAGTGCGGTGCTTGAAGAGGTCCACTGATGCCTGAGGGCGAGGCTGACGGATGAATCCGATATGATTCGAACGCCTGCAACCTTGAAGCCGGACCCTATTGCCGGCACGCCGGCTCGAGTGGCGGCACTCCGGGCGGCATCCGCCGGGCTTTGGTCGCCTGCTCGAACGCATAGGCGAGGCGCAGCAGCACGGGTTCGCTCCAGGCGCGGCCCGTG
>JASHYD010000237.1 GCA_030043175.1 Xanthobacteraceae bacterium
TAGCGTTGTGAGTCGCTGCTGAAACCACTGACCCGAGGCAATTCCATAACAACCTTAGTGCCAGATAACGAAACCTTGCCGGGATCGATCGGAAAACTCCGAAATAGGCGGGAGGGATTGAAGAATGTTGAGGCGAGAAGAATGGCTACGATCGCGACTATTCCGACCGGAATGGCAAAACGCAGAAGACGGACAAAGCGACTATGCCTCGCTGCGGCACGGAACACGCGATCTCCGTCGGTCCGTCCGATTTGGCGCGGCGCGCGAATGGTCGAATTATGGTTCACGTTGCTGGCTCTTCAACATCGTTTACATCGTAAATTGCACCGTCACCGGTGGAACAGGTTTAAGGTCTTTTGCCGGGGTTGACCGCTCTCGGTTCCTGCGACGGCCGCAACGCGCGATTTGGGAGCGCGGCCGTCGGTGTTGAGATCTTGTCAAGGATGGCCCGTTCGACCGTCCGCATTTCAGTGATTTCGCGTGTCATGTGCTCCTGGCCAGCCGCGAGCTGGTCAATGCTTCGCATCATCTGCGCTTGATTGGTCGCGGTGCGAGTCGCAAGGGCATCGAGGCTTTGCCGCATCACCTCAAGGACAGGCGATATTTGTTTGAGCGAGGCGGTTGGTGCGATCGTCTCTTTGGTTACGTCGGCGTGGGATTTCCAAGCGAATGCAGCAGCTAGACCAATGCCGGCCGCGATAAGGGGACCGAAGGTGAGCCAGGCTTGCTTACCGGGTAACGACCGCCCATTCGTGAGCTCGCCATTTTTTTCCAACTCAGCTGGGTCAATATAGGGTGCTTCTTCACTTAACGGTTCGGTCGATAATGCATCTGCTAAGAACAGTTGTGTTGGGCTCGGTGTCGCATTCATCTGCGCCTCGGTTTCACGCTAAAGCGCATTGCCAAAGCGCTGAGCTGGGCGGTGCCATCGGCAGATCATCGTCGCCCTCACGTCAGTCGATGACACCCCAACGTCTTGTTGTCGGTCGGCTTGTCGACAGCTCCACAACGGAATCGTTCCTCCTCATAATGATCGGGGGCGCGATGTGACTGCGCCTCAGCGCCACGGCCATCGCCAAGACGTTCGGCATCGGCCGGGCCAGCGTCTAGTTGGGCCCAGGCTGGAGACCACGCTAAGTTCGTCATTGATCTCGCGGTGATCGGCGGCCCACTGGCCCTGGATCATCGGGTAATGCTGCGCCAGCGCAACGGGGGAGAAAGAAAGCCCTGATCGGAGTGAGCTGCGGGCGTAGCGGCCGACCAGGGCTTAGTCACGATGTGCGAGGCTTGGTACGGAGCCAAGCGGTGTTCAGCATTATTCGAATGGCAGCCCTCCTGCGTTAACTTGGATCAAGTCACGCAAGGTCAGCTCCGCCGGGCGCCGCGGTGAAGCACCAACAAAGCCTCACGGTGACGAGGATGATGAGGGCCAATGCAAATCGATGGCATTCGTCAGGCCGAGGCAACGGCAGGGCCTTGAATTAGTCTGCCTTCACTTCGTCACATTCCTCGCTCAATCGGATCGAGGTTCTCGATCCTCCTGCGCCAAATTCCTTCGTGAACGGCAACTTCTCCTCCAGGAAGGAACCTTTGACGCTGTCCTTAAGGCCGCGGACGCGGGCGAAGCCGGACAACCGATTCGTAGAGATGAATATTGGTCTTGTCGCAAACGATCTCGCGGCGAGCGGTCGGGGCAGTGCTCGCGACTCCTTCTGCCTGACTTGAGGCCTGTGCGCTCTTCCTCGCGACCGGTAACTTCTTACCATGGTCAGAGTGTCTGCTTTGCAATACATTCGCAACATTCGATCGCGGGCCGCTTTCCGGTTCCGGATATTGGGGATAGGGGGGAAATGTCGCGCCAACCTTTGGGTACCAAAAGCGGCGGGAGGTGGGGCTCGCGATTAAAAATTAAAAGGAGGAGGGGAACCTGAGGAAGCCGGTCGTAATTGCCGGATTGGCGCTGGGGGCGGCGCTGACGGCATTCGTGGGAAAGGCCCACGCGTATACGAACTATCCGTGGTGCATCATCGGCGATACCAGAGGCGTCGATTGCGTCTTTTCGACTCGCGAGCAATGTGTATTTGACGGCAGGAACCGCGGGTTCGGCGGCCAGTGCATCCGAAATCCCGCCTACGATCCTAGAAAACCTCCAGTGGTTCAAGAGGGACAGTCGGCGGCACGCCATCGCATCAACTAACGTCGGCGGCGCATTTTCTGGCTCTCGCGCCGCCACACGCGCGACATCAGACGCGATCGAGTGAACGTTCGGCAGTGAGTCATCAAACTCGGCGGGAGGCGCCCGCCGAGCCTTCGCGGTCACGCTGCCGGTTACTGAGCGCGGGGTCGCTTAAGTTACTGCCCCACCGGAATAAGCCCGATCGCTTTTTTCAGGTTGTCATAAGGCTTCGGTCCGAAGCCGTGCGCGGGCGCGATCGTCTTCACATCGAGATTGTTCGCCGTGATGACGCGGTAAAGATCGATCATCTGCTCGGGCGTGCGCGCCGGGTCCCTCGGGTCGTCGCCAGCCGGCGGATTGTACCCGTCGCCCCAGAACAAAAGGTTCTGCGCCGGCATATAGACCAGAAGGTTCGCCACGTTATGGCTGGTGCCCTTCATGTGATAAAGCTCGATCGTCCGCGTGCCGTCGGTCACGACCTTCCTGTCGCTGACGGTTTCGAAGGTGGCGGGTTTGGGTGATTTCGCTAAGAGGTCGGGTGCGATGGTGCGCGGCCGCGCCCAGACTTTTTCGAAGAACGGCTTGTTGAGCTCGTGCGTGATCACCGTCGCGCCCTGCGCCACATAGGTGCGAAGCCCGCCTGCGTGGTCGTAGTGGGCGTGCGTGTTGATGACATAGCGGATCGGCTTGTTGGGGATGACCCTCTTGATTTCCTCGATCGCCGCGAGCGAGCGCGCCTCGCTGCCGATGCCTTCGACGACCACGACATGATCGTTGAACTCGACCGCCCAGTTGCGGGCATTTGGCGTGCTGAGGTACCACACGCCATCGGCAAGCTTCTCCACGCCTACCCGGAGCGGCTGAGGCGTGGCCTGCTGGACATTCGCGGGGACCGCGATCGACACCGGCGCGTTGGGTCTCACGTCGTTGACCGTGATGTCCAGCGTCGGGAAGCCGTCCTCGGTCTGCGTGATATGCCGCGGAAATTTGATGCCGCCGAAGTCGGCATAGTCCGAATAGGCGATCTCGATCGGATAGTCGCCAACCACGTCATTGGTTGACAGATAGGTCACCTTTTCGACCAGCTTCTGCGCGTTCAGCATCGCCTTGAACTCCCGGCCCTCGAGGGAGAACGTCGCAGTATTACCATCGACGCGGGCCGCATTGGCCATTGCGGCTTTGATCACGCCATGCGGCGTGGCCCACAACTGGCGCAGGCGGTCGCCGGCGGCGGCCGGGTTCGGGGTCGCCTGGGTGCCGGCCTCCTGCCACGCGAATTTTCCGCTGATCACCGAGACCGTGCGCTGATCCGCCCCGACTGCCTGGGCGCCGCCGCCGCGCGGCGGGTGTTCGCCCTGAGAGCGCACCTGGACGAGACGCATCGCCGGTGTTTGGTAGTTGATCGCAGCACTGTAGGTGCGTTGAATGAAGCGCGGCCAGCGCTCACCCGGTTCGTAGGCCTGCCCAAAGCTAAACACGTAGCCGCTGCCGGTGAACTCGATCGAGTTCAGGCTCGCAGCTCCCATCACCTCGGCCGCCGCCGCAATCGCAGTGGGCTGCTGCGCGTGGCCGGGCGCCGGCAGCACCAGGGCCAATCCGGCGACAAGTGTCCAGTACATCCGCATATCGGTTCCTCCCAAAACATCGGTCTCTGATTGCCGCTCATGCATCGGCCGGCGTGCTGCCGCCGCAAGCCAAAAACGCTGGCGAGCCTATTGCACCGGCGTGGGCTTTTCCAGCCTTGGTGACGGACGACCCGCCGAAACCCGATCGGACCTTCGAAACGGCTTTGCTAACGCCGGCAAGCCGTTTCGCAAGTCGGGTCAAAGCGCCACCCGCGCAAGGCTAGCCGCCCAACCATCTTTTCGCTTGCGACCATTTCGCGAGCGTTGCGGTGAGAAGACGGCGCGCAACAGCCGGCGAGGCGGCGTGGGGGCGCCATCTGGCCAAAATCCCACCGAGCTTGCGCGGCTTAGTCAGGCCCCAGAACTTTGCAATGTGATAGGATGATGAAATGCCGACGTCGAGCAAGAAGGGGCCGGCAGCACCGCAGTGGTTTCCGCCGCTGCCCGTCGCCAGCGGCGCCCCATGCGCCATGCCCGCAATGGTGTAGGACTCGACAACATCATTACCCAGGCGATCTCGCCACACACGGCGCGGATATCCATCGATTATTTCTTCGAGCGTCGGTTCGTAATCCAGGCCATGCACGTTGATCCATTGCTTGACGATCTGGTCAGCATTTTCCGGCCTGACCACCGCATCGGCGCCGCCGTGCCATACCGAAACGCGTGGCCACGGGCCACCATGCCGCGATGCTGCGCGCACCAGGTCTCCCCATTGGGGCGCGGAACGCGCCCGCACACGAACCATGCTCTCGAGCGCCTCGTTGAGGTTTGCTGCCGTGCCAAACGGCAGGCCCGCAACTATTGCGCCGGCCGCAAACAGCTCGGGGTAGGTGGCGAGCATCACGCCAGCCATCGCCCCGCCGGCTGAGAGACCGGTGATGAACACCCGCCGGCGGTCGATTCGATGCGCAATGATCATCGTCTCGATCATCTGGCAGATCGATAGCGCTTCTCCTCTGCCCCGTTCGATGTCGCCGGCAAGAAACCAGTTGAAGGCGTTGTTTGGATTGTTGGAGATCTGCTGCTGCGGCAGCAGCAGGACGAAGCGGTAGCGATCGGCGAGTGTCGACCAGCCTGCACCCAAATCGTAGCTCGCCGCGGTTTGCGAGGATCCGTGCAGCACGACCACAAGGGCGGATTGCGCTGACGCCGGGACGTATTTGAACATCCGCAGGGCGCCGGGATTGGACCCGAATTCGTAAACTTCGGCGAGATGATTCAACTCAGGACCCACACCCGGAGTCGGCCAGCGCAGGGGCTGCCACGCATATGCCGTTTTCCAAGCTTGGCGATGCGGCGAAAGGAAAGGAATCATGGCTGGGATCGAGAGTATGGCTTCGGTCTGTTGCGGGCAGCACAACGTTTGCCGCCGCAATGTGGCGATTCGCACTGGCAGGTACAATCCCTTTCGGCGGGTTCGCGGTGAGGACCGAGCGGAAGCCATGGCGATCAAGTTCGATCCTCACCACCATCGGAAAAAATGATGTACCGGCCCCGGCCCACTGCCGATCGACAGCCGGTCAGCCCCGCCAATTGCCGCGTTGACATACTCCTTGGCGTCGCGCACCGCCTCAGTGAGCCCGCGCGCCTGCGCGAGGCCGGCGGCGATCGCTGCCGAGAGCGTGCAGCCGGTACCATGGGTATTGCGGGTCGCGATGCGGGCGCCGATGACGCGGATCGAGGCGGTGGCGGTGACCAGCAGGTCGGTGCTGTCCGTGCCGCCCGCATGGCCGCCCTTCATGAGCACCGCATTGGCGCCGAGTGCGATGAGGCGATCTGCCTGGGCAAGCATCTCGTTCTCATCAGACGCCTCCGGCGCGTTGAGCAGTGCCGCCGCTTCAGGCAGATTTGGCGTGATCACCCGAGCGCGCGGCAGAAGCTCTGTGCGCAAGGCCTCGACCGCATCTTCCGCAAGCAGGCGGTGGCCCGAACTTGCCGCCATGACCGGATCAAGAACCACGTTCGTTTGATTGTGCCGGTCAAGGCCGGCCGCTACCGCCATGATGGCGGCGGCACTGCCGAGCATGCCGATCTTGACCGCACCTACGACAAGATCTGAGAACACCGCGTCCATCTGGGCGGCGACAAATGCCGGCGGCACCTCGTGAATGGCCGTGACGCCCTTGGTATTCTGGGCGGTCACGGCGGTAATGACCGACGCTCCGTAAACACCGAGCGCAGAGAACGTTTTCAGGTCGGCCTGAATGCCGGCGCCGCCGCCTGAATCCGAACCGGCGATGGTGACGGCGATCGCCGTCATCATGTGCCGGTGCCTTCACATCCCCCCGTTTTGCCGGAACAGGGGGTTAAGTTGTCGCCCGGATTGAGTGAAGCGAAATCCCGCAACGGCCGGATAATGCGGCACTGGTGCTTTCGCTGTTGCTCGACCCGAGCTAAGGGCGCTTGCGGCAGGTCCGCCCGCGTCACGGCGCGCGCTCTTGCGTGTGGCCGTGTGCCCCGACGGCAGGGACTTTGGGGGCGTGCGTTCTGAGCGCCGCATCCACAACGGCGCGCAGGTCGCGCGCGGCGGCTTGCGGGTCCGAGCAATGAGACAGCGCCGAAATCACCGCCACGCCGGCGGCACCGGCGGCGATGACCGGCTCGGCGTTTGCTGCCGTGATGCCGGCGATGCCGCACGAGGGGAAGTTGCCGATGCGGCCGCGCAACACCTGGACGACCCGGCGCAGGCCCTCGAGGCCGATAGGGGGCGTGTCGGAGGTCTTCGAAGTGGTGCTGTAGACGCCGCCGATGCCGACATAATCGAGTAGTGCGAGCGGCGCCGCGGCGGCCTGTTCGACCGTTCGGATCGACAGGCCAATGAAGGGTGCTGGCCCGAGCGCGCGGCGCGCCTCCACCACGGCCATGTCCTGCTGCCCCACATGCACGCCGTCGGCCCCGGCCGCGAGCGCCACATCCACCCGGTCGTTGACGATGAGCGGCACGTTTAACGGCGTGAGCGCGGCCTTCAAGGCGCGCGCCTCGTCGATCATGTCAGCAACGCTGTTTACTTTGTCACGCAATTGCACCGCGGTCGCCCCGCCGGCCGCGACCGCGCGCGCCAGGCTGACGAGGTCATGACCGCCGGTGTGTTGTGGATCCACAATGGCATAGAGGCGCAAGTCGAGTTGTTCCATTGGCTTTACGTCCGAAG
>JASHYD010000238.1 GCA_030043175.1 Xanthobacteraceae bacterium
TAGCAGGGGGGGCACGAACCGAAGACGCATGCGGCTACAGTGAAAAGGCATGCAAAATCTGGCTCGCCTTTACATTGATATCCCCGCGCTGCGGCCTGGAACCGTGGGAGCTTATCTGCTCGCTTTCCTGTCCGTAGCGGTTGCGGCGGCGCTGCGACTCGCCATCGATCCATATGTCGTTGGCGTTCCGTTCATTACGTTCTATCCTGCATTTACAATCGTGACGTTAATCAGCGGGCTCGGCGCGGGCCTTCTTTGCATCGTGCTCAGTTCCGCCGCAGGCTGGTATTTTTTATTGCCGTCCCTTTCTCTCTACCTTGAACGCCCAGCCGATGTGATGGACCTGTTGCTGTTTATTCTGACGGCAGGTTCTATCGTGATCTGCATTGCGGCGATGCGTTTAGCGCTCGAAGGCTACCGAGAACTTAGCCGTAAGCTGGAACAGCAGGGCGCGGCGCTACGTGAGAGTGAGGAGCATCTCCGGACACTTGTTGCGGAACTCCAACACCGCACACGGAACCTCATTAGCGTCGTGGGCACGATGGCCAAGGGAACACTCAGAGCGAGCAAAACGTTCGGCGAGTTCAGCGCCACCTTTCAGGATCGTCTCGAAGTTCTAGGCCGCGCGCAGGGGCTTCTCTTTCGTACGGGAGGCGGCCGCGTTACATTCGACGAACTGATCAATACCGAGCTGGCCGCACAGTGCGTTCCCGTCGGAGAAAAACTGGTGACGCTCGGTGGACCGAAAGGCATTCCTCTGCGCTCCCGCACAGTCCAATCCCTCGCGATGGCCTTACACGAGCTGATGACTAATGCGATCAAATACGGCGCGCTCAAGCAGCCGAACGCGCATCTCACCATCCACTGGCGGCTGGAGACCTCGGCAGAAAGTGGCAAGTCCTGGCTTCATCTTGATTGGAAGGAAAGCGGTGTGGAGATGCCGCCCTTGGGTGCCAAGCCCGAAGGCAGCGGGCAGGGAAGAGAGCTGATCGAGCGCGTGCTGCCCTATCAATTTGATGCGCAAACGACCTTCGCCATGGAACCGGATGGCGTCCATTGCACTATTTTGCTTCCCGCCTCTGAGCGGTAGGCGGCGCCAAGGAAGATCGAGCGGGGGCCATGACGTGTGCGGTGCGAGCGCTGTTAGCGACTTCATCAAGGTTGCCCGCCGACCAGAGCCCAAGCCTCTCGGGAGGGGTTGTCCTATACGCAAAAAAAACACCCACCGCCCCGCTTCCCACTTGGCGAGGGGAGATGCCCGCCAGAGCCGGGTGGGGCCGATGCGCGGGTTGGGTAGGGGGCCCCGCTGCGCGCCATAAAAACGCACCAGTGGGTCTCCTATGGGTTCATGGGGCTGTTTGGGGTGCTGAGCGTCGTCTGGCCCTCCGAGCGTTGCGGGCGGCTCGGTGACAGCACATATGGCGGCAAAGAGGTACGCAGCATGACCTCCAAATTGCTGACAAACCCGAAATACTGGCGAGTCGCGCTGAAGAGATCCAGGCGATTGCAGACCGTGTTGTGAATCAAGAGACGAAGCAGACGATGCAAGACGTCGCCATTTGCTACGAACAATTGGCACAGCGCGCTGAGGAAAGGCTGAGTGCGAGTAGGCCAGGCATCTAGCTTGGCGCATCTTCTTTGCTGGCCGAATTGGGAAAGGTGGTTGACACTGGTTTAGCTTAAAGGGGGCTTGTGATGACCGATTTGTCGAACAACGAAATGGTCACACTATTCAAGCAGCACCTAGAGCTCCTGAGAGAGGGGCGCGACGGGTTCGGACGCACATAGCGACAAGCCTAGAGACGATTGAGCGATCGTGTGCGCTAATTGTGCAGATCGATGAGCAGATCAACCAGATAGAACGGGAGCTAACTCGGTTTGGGGGCCTGCCGGAATGGGCTCGCCCTCTTTGGCGCCGGTGTAACGGGCGAACCGCTTGACGAGGGCCTCGGCGCACGACTGCAGATAGCCTCAGGAGATGAGACATGGAGCGTTGGTATCGTTTCTCGACCGCTGGCTCCAAGCCGCTGTACGGTTTCGGCACACTGGAGCAGGCGTTCAATTTCGCGGGCCGACTGAACCGAACGCCCGAAAGGATCTACTCGACCGCGGCCCTAACGGACGCGGAGACGCAGGAGCTGTGGTTGGAAGATAGCGGCGAGGCGCTCTCACTCACGCTCGCACTCGCTGAGAAGGACTAGGCCACGCGCCGGTCGGCTACCCTGGTCATAGGTCACAAGCAACATTGCTTTGCGTGCCGAACACAAATGGGCCTGACGCAAGGGGTCGTAGCGCGCAAGGCCAGTTTGGTCATTGGGTTGTGCGTTCGCCTTCACGGTTGAGACTGCACGACGCTATGGGTCGTCGGCGTCCTGACCGCGAGGGCTGGCTTCCATTTGCTGATCGAGCTGCTTTAGCAACGCCACCATCCTGTCGGAGATTTCCTCACGCATGTCTGACGGACTTCATCGGGGACGCCCAGGTGATTAAGGACCTCGGTGGCGTCATCACCCATTGGAACAGAGGCGCGGAGCGGTTGTTCGGCTATTTGGCCGAAGAGGTCGTCGGCCGACCAGTGACCGTACTCATTCCACCAGAGCGCCCAGATGAGGAGTATGCGATCCTCCAACGTGTGCAGCGCGATGACCGGGTCGATAATTTTGAGACCGCTCGTCGGCACAAAGACGGAAGGCTGATCAATGTTTCGCTGACCATCTCGCCTATCAGGGGTGCCGGAGGGAAGGTTATCGGTGCTCTAAAGAGGGCCAGAGATATCACCGAGCGCAAGCGAAACGAGGCCCTATTCGTTGTTCTCGCTCGCGAGGCAGAACACCGAGCTAAAAACCTGTTGGCAAATGTGAAGGCGATGGTGCAGCTTTCACAAGCTGACATGCCGGACGGTCTCAAGGAGGCAATCGCGGGGCGCATCGAGGCGCTTGCAAATGTCCATTCGCTGTTCGTCCAGTCACGTTGGGCAGGAGCCGAGTTAAGTCGCCTGGTTGAGCAAGAACTATCGCCTTATTCAATGCGCGCGCGAATTGATGGGCCGAGGACCATGCTGAACCCTGAGTTGGCGCAGGCGATGGCGATTGCGCTGCATGAGTTGGCGACCAATGCGGCAAAGTATGGTTCACTATCAACGACGGAAGACTATGTTCGTGTCGAGTGGACACCGGAGGCAGACAGACGCCTCATGCTCCGTTGGACCGAGGTCGGGGGGCCACCCGTCAAACCGCCAACACGCAGCGGCTTTGGTACCAATGTTATGGAGGCCATGATACGAGACCAACTTAAAGGTGAGGTGCGGTTCGACTGGCGCGCTGAAGGTCTCGCGTGCGAAATAGTCATTCCGATGTGACTGACCCGTAGGTGGTCGATTTCGGCATTTCGAGCAAGCCTACGTCTCGATTATCTCCCAGGGATGCGTCGGACCCCATCAGGCTCAAGATCGCCGGCAGCGCGAAGAATTTCTCTAACGTTGCGCATTCGGCCCCGGACAGGCATCTGCGGGGTGCCGTACGTGCGTCTATCGCGTCAGGGATCAGCCGGCCAGCCGCAACAATCATCGTTCTTAGCCATGCGCGACTCGATCATACAAAGGGCCAATACGCCGGAGCTTGGCAACATCGAGGAGCGCGGATAGGCCAGCGAGTGGGGATCTGCTGCTCTCACTTGTCGGATCGCAGAGCACTGGCATGA
>JASHYD010000239.1 GCA_030043175.1 Xanthobacteraceae bacterium
CGTCAAGACCTACTTCGTGCCGATGGCGGAAGAGCAGGCGGTGCGCTACGAGGACTATCATTCCCCGGCCAGACAGCTGATCGCCGCCGCGCAGCGCCGCCCGCTGACGCAGGCGGAATTTGAGAGACTGCAAAAGTTGCTGGCCTGTATGCGCATGGTCTGCGACACGCCCGCCATTCTCGACCCGACTTGTCGCATCAGCCCCAAGCTCGAGGAGCTGGAGGGAATCCTGAGCGACCTCCTCGATGAGCCGGACCGCAAGGTGATCGTGTTCTCCGAGTGGGAGCGGATGCTCACCATGGTCCGCGAGCTCGCCGGCGAAATGGGTGTCGACGTCGCGTGGCACACGGGGTCGCTGCCCCAGCGGCGGCGGCGGGCCGAGATCAACCGATTCAAGCACGATCCTGCCTGTCGGCTGTTCCTGTCGACCGATAGCGGCAGTGTCGGCCTCAATCTCCAGGTCGCCAGCGCCGTGATCAACGTCGATCTGCCATGGAATCCAGCGAAGCTCGAACAGCGCATTGCCCGCGCCTGGCGCAAGAATCAGATGCGATCCGTCAGTGTTATCAATCTCGTCACGGAGGAGTCGATCGAGCACAACATCCTACACCTGCTCGGCCGCAAGCAGGCGCTCGCCGATGGGGTTATCGACGGTGCAGGCGATCTCACGACGCTGAAGATGCCGTCTGGTGGGCGCGCCGCGCTCGTCGAGCGCATGCAGGCCATCATGGCGGCGTCACCACGCGTGATGACGCGCGTGCGCCCGCCCGAGGAAATAGTGGTGGCCGACCTCGTCGAGCGGCACGGCGACCGGCTCCTGCTGGCCGAGGCGCGGCACGGCAGCGAGGGACGCCCGAAGCTCCTGATCGTCTTCGATCTCGATGCGCCAACCTTCGCCGCCGAGACCGCGCGCCTGGCGTCCGCTGAGTCTGTTGCGGTCGATGTGGTTGACCGTACGACGTGGCTCACGATGCAGCGATTCGCGGCTTCCGGCTTGCTGCAATTCACCCACCAGTCACGGCTTCTCCATCGCTCCGCGGCGCTACTCGAATCACGAGCCGAGGTGGCGGGGCCGGACCAACGTTTCGGGCCCTTGATCGACGAGGCCCAGCGCACCCTGCGCATGGCAAAGGTCCTGGCAACTGGCGGTTTTCCGGAGGAAGTGCCGGTGCTTCTCGACAAGGTCTTGCGGAAAGCGGGCGCGGCGCGCATGGCGGAACGAGCGGAACTTTCGGGGGGAGCAGCGAGCGCATCCGATACGGACATAAGGCGGCTTGTGGAGTGCGGCGAGTTTTCGGCCGACGCACTCGCGATTCTGGACGCGAGCCGGCCAAGCGCCGGGCCGCCCGCTTCAGATATGATCAATGCGCTCCTTTCGGCGGCTGAGCAGATTTTGCTGGCGATCAAGCCACCTGTTCGGGCTGAGTTCAGCTTGCGGGCGGCTTAGGTACTTTATCGAGCAAGCGGCTTCCAGCAACTGAGTTACCACAGCCCCAAGGCTGTGAGATGTAGACTGGCGTCTCAGTCGCTCTCGTCTTCTCAACTCGGCGCCGGATGTTTCCGGCTTCGAGTTCGTGCTTATCTTCGGGAGCCTGTTCTTCAGCCACGCGGCGTTGACGTTGCCTGCTCTGTTGACCGGCGATCGTGCGAGCCCTGAGGGGAGCGAAGGGCGGAACGCGCGGGTCTCCGCAAATTTCCATCGTTTCTTTGCTTCTCCTCGGCGCAGGCTTCGTGCTCACGGAGCCGGAGGTGTCGACACAGTCAGCATGTTGGTGAATGAACCGGATATGCGCGGCAACAGCCCCACACGTCGAGCTTGCCCTCGACAGCCGCGGAAGGTGTGGTACAAACGGCTATCGTCGATCATACGCTTGGCAAGCAGGACGCGTTTTATCAGCCCCGGCTCCCCGGAGTTGCCCCTCGAAGGTAGCCATCCCCGTCCCAAACACCCCTCTAGGACGATTAGCGCCACCAATGGATCTCTCTGTTGGAGCTACTGATGAGCGAGACCGGCCGCTGCCTGTCGCCGGCCTCAAAGGCACGCCTGAAGAGATCGAGCGACAATGGTACGAGCAGGTCTATCGCGGCCGCGGGGACAGCATGGCGCAACTGACTTGGCGCGCGGTGCTGATTGGCTCATGCTTGGGAGGCGTGTTGTCGTTGACCAACCTCTATATCGGTCTCAAGGCTGGTTGGGGTTTCGGCGTCGCCATCACGGCCAGCATCTTGTCTTATGCGATCTGGACGAGCCTGCTCAAAATCGGCCTTGTGCGCACGCCGATGACCATCCTTGAGAACAACTGCATGCAGTCAACGGCGAGTTCCGCCGGCTACTCAACCGGCGGCACGCTGATCTCGGCCTTTGCGGCCTACATAATCGTCAATCACCAATCGATGTCTGTGCCGCTGATGCTGACCTGGGTGTTCTTTATCGCCGTGCTCGGGGTCACGATGGCCATCCCTATGAAGCGGCAGATGATCAATATCGAGCAGCTGCGCTTCCCTTCCGGCATCGCGGCCGCTGAAACCCTGCGCGCGCTGCACGCCAAAAGCTCACAGGGGCTGCGCGCGGCCAAGGCACTAGGTCTCGCCGGGCTTCTTGCCGCGATCGACAAGGTGTGGGCGGAGGGGCTGCCGACGATCAACGCGAGCCTCGAACGCTTTTCGAGCGCGGCGCTTCTGACGGACCTGCAGAAGGGGCTCCTCGGCAGCCACTACGAAGCCTGGTCGGGCCGTACCGTAGTCTTTTCCTGGGATTTCATATTTCTCGCCGCCGGCGCCATCACCGGTATGCGGGTCTGCGCCACCATGTTGGTCTCGGGTACGTTATGTTGGGCTGTGGTCGTGCCGGCCCTGCAGACGAAAGGCGTCATCGAAGGTGCAGGCTTCGCTGCCATCGTGCAGTGGACGCTTTGGTTCGGCGCGTCCTGCATGGTGGCCGCAGGACTGTTGAGTTTCGCGCTGAGCTGGCGCTCGGCATTAAGCGCGTTCCGTGATCTCGGAGCAATGCTCTCCTTCCGCTCAGCGGCTGCGAGCGAACACGGCCCCATCGAGGCGCCAATGAGCTGGTTCGCCGCCGGCCAGATCGTGTCGCTTCTTGCGCTTGCCTGGCTCGGGCACACGAGTTTCGGCATGCCGGTCTGGCAAAGTGTTATCGCGGTGGCGCTGTCCTTCTGGCTGGCGCTCGTCGCCTGTCGCGTGACGGGCGAGACCGATACGACACCTGTCGGCGCGATGGGTAAAGTGACGCAGCTCACCTTTGGCGCGCTAAGCCCCGGCAACGTTAATGTCAACTTGATGAGCGCCAATATCACGGCCGGTGCGGCAACTTCAGCGGCCGACCTGCTCACCGACTTAAAGAGCGGTTACCTGCTTGGTGCGCACCCCCGTCAGCAATTTCTTGCCCAGTTCTCTGGCATCTTCGTCGGTACCGTGGTCACGGTGCTCGCCTTTGCAGTGCTGGTTCCCAACGCGCAGGTGCTCGGCACCGACCAGTTCCCGGCGCCCGCCGCCCAGACCTGGTCCGCCGTTGCCATCGCGCTCGGCCAGGGTCTATCCTCGCTTGAGTCCGTCAAGCTGTGGCTGATAGTTGCCGGTGGTGTCGTCGGAGCGGTGCTCACCCTCGCGCCTGTTTTGCTGCCGCAATACCAGGAGTACCTTCCCTCGGCGGCCGCGTTTGGCCTCGCCTGGATATTCCAATGGTACTATGGGCTTTTGTTCTTCCTGGGCGCCCTCGTTGCACTCCTGCTTGAGAGACGGAAACCGAGGCTCGCCGAAGAGTTCACCTTGCCGGTGGCGTCGGGTGTGGTGGCCGGAGGCTCGCTGACGGGTGTGGTGCTGATATTCTGGGCTAACGGCGGCAGCATTCTCAACAAGCTCCTCGGCTAACGGGATAGGTGCGGCCTCCGTCACGTCGCGCGCGGCTCGCCGACCGCCAACGACGCACCTACCCACCCTATCGCGCTACTCCGGCCGTGGTTGAGGACTGACAGGAGTTGCGTGGGACGTTGTCTGCCGCCCCTGGTCGCGCCGACCTTGCGGATGCAGGGCCAGATTTGGAGCCGCATCAGTCGGTCGAATCATTCAAGCGCGCGATACTCAAAGCGAATTGGATTGCGCTCGCGGACCCCACGTCCCCGACGTGCCACTCACGTCCTTGGCGCAATCGAACCTCCGCGTGACCGCGGAACTGCAGCCCAATCAGTTGGCGCGAGTCGCTGCCGTGCTGGTCGGCGAGATGGTTGTCAGAGGTGAAGCATTCGGCCTGCAGGAGATCGCGGAAATCATTGCCGCGCCTGGAATCGACCTCGCAGGCGAGCTGCCGGCGGACGGTAGCAGACGGTTTCGCAGGTGCTGTCGCCAACGCCCGCCAGTAACCCGATGCAGGCGCGCCTATGATCGAGTTTCTCGCCTTGCCCACCAATGCATAGCGCCGCCATCCCGGTGGCGGCAGGCTCGCCGCCTGGTTATAGTCCCGAGGTCACTCATTTTGTTAAGAGCAATCGTCAAGTTGGTGCGGGAGCTGCATGAAAGTTTCCAACGTCGAATGCCTACCGGTGCATGCCGGATGGCGAAAGAATTTTGTCTTCGTGCGGATCGAGACCGATGCCGGGATCGTCGGGTGGGGCGAGGCCTACAGCCAATATGATCGCGATCGCGCCATTGCCGCGCAGGTCGAGGAGCTCGGCCGTTATGTCATGGGTCGTGATCCCTTTCATATCCGGCACATTCTGCAAATTGGTTTCGACGACTATGCCCAGCGGCGCGGCTCTCTGGAGCTTTATTGCGCGATGTCGGGAATTGAACAGGCCTTGTGGGACATCATCGGCAAGGCGACACAGCAGCCCATCTACAATCTGATCGGTGGTCCATGCCGCTCGCGCATTCGCGTCTATGCAAACGGCTGGAGCTATAAGATGCAGAAGCCGGACGATTACGCACGCGGCGCGCAAGAGGTGGTGAAGCGCGGCTTTACGGCGATGAAGTTTGATCCTGTGCCGGGAGTTTGGCGGACCTATATCCCGAAGGAGCACATCCGGCACGCCATCAATGTGATGCGTGCGGTTCGCGATGCGGTTGGACCGGATGTCGACCTTCTGCTTGATATTCACCGGCGCTTGGCGCCAATGCACGCGATAGACCTTGCGAACGTCCTTGCTGAATTCGAACCCTACTGGCTCGAGGAACCGTGCCAGTCGGAGAACGTCGAGGCACTCGCGGAGGTGCGGCGGGCGAGCCGCATTCCAGTGGTAACCGGAGAGGCTCTGCACACCCGAGCGGGGTTCCGTCCGATCTTTCGGGCGCGCGCGGTCGACATCATCAATCCTGATGTTTCGAACTGCGGAGGAATTTTGGAGCTCATGTATATCGCGGCCGCTGCGGAAGCCGAGTCGATTGCGGTGTCGCCCCACAACTACAATTCCACAACGTTGGCGCTATCCGCCACTGTCCATGCGGCTGCCTGCATGCCGAATTTCATCATCACGGAATATTTCCTTCCGTTCGAGGAAATCAGCCACCGCCTGTGCCCGAACGTGCTCAAGCCCGTCAATGGATACATCGCGCTACCCGACGGTCCTGGACTCGGCTTGCAAGTCGACGAGAGTGCCGTACGAGCGGCCAAAGCAAAGCCATTTCCCGCAAGATCCTTCAGGTCGATCGAAGATGAGGGGCCCTAGCATGAGCGAGAATGTGTCGGCGGCGCCCGGGGCTGAACGGGCATGAAGCGCCTCTTCGCCGCAGTCGTCGGTGCTCTGCTCGTCGCCACGACGGGCGCGGACGCCGATTCTTATCCAGCCAGGACCATAAAGCTCCTGTGCTGGACTAGCCCCGGCTCGCCGCTCGACGTGATGATGCGCCAACTCGGCAGGCAGCTTGCCGCTATTTTTCATCAGACTGTCGTGGTGGAGAATCGCGCTGGCGGATCTGGCGCCGCCGCCATGGCGGCGCTGATGAGTCAGCCGGCCGACGGCTACAGCATCCTTTCGACCACCTCCAGCATGTCCTTCACGATGGCGATGAGGCGCATTCCCTTTGCGCCGGACAATTTTTTGGTGCTGCCAGCCATCCAGGCGGAGCCCTCGGCTGTTGCCGTGCGGTCCGACAGTCGATTCCAGACGCTTGGGCAAATGGTCGAGTATCTGCGCGATCGCCCCGGCCAGCTGAACGTTGGAGGATTTTCGTCGGGTGGCTTCCACCAATTCGTGTTCTACCGCCTGCAGCAGGCGGCCGGGTTCAGATCGGGCTGGATCCCCTTCAAAGGCGGGCAGGAGGCGGGCTTGGCATTGCTCGGCGGCCACATTGACGGCGCCGTCATAACGCCCAGCTCCGCGCTGGCGCAGGTTGAAAACCGCGACATCAGGCTGCTTGGCATCAGTTCTGCGCAGCGCAACGAGTATTTTCCCCAAATACCCACCTTCAAAGAGCAGGGCTTTGATGTCGTCGAGAGCATCTGGCGCGGTATCATGGTGAAGGCCGGAACACCCCAATCAGTGATCGATGTTCTGACGTCCGCTGTCCTACGGGTCACCCAAACAGCGGAGTGGAAGGAATTCTCCCGCATCAACTTGCAGTCGTCCGTCGATATTTCGCTCGCAGGCATGCAGAAGCTCGTGCTCGATGAGGTCAGCTCCGATCGCGCCTTTCTCGAAAGCAACGGGTTCTTGAAATGAACTGTGCTGAGCGGAATCGGGCGACAAGCGCGGAATGAGGGCCAAAAATGTCAGGCGTGCTGGATCATCCGGTCTCGCTGCGGATTGAATTGGAACCGAGGCACGCGGTCGAGATCGGTGCCCATCATCCCGATCACCCACGCGCGATGGGCGGGGCCGGTCCGCTATACGATGCAACGCGGCGCATCATCGACGTGTTCGGCGAGCCGATCCCGCGGCTCGATGCGACTCACGAACCCGCCAGTCCATTCGGCTATCTCTATCTCTCCGCGCCAGCGTCGCCGAGTGCTTCGTGACTGGCCGGATTGCCGGATGCAACGTTGCGGCAGCAAAACCTGGCGATGAGCCGACCCGATCGAGGTAATTTGCCGTGACTCCAGAGCGACATCGCAGCCCCCACGATGACCTCCTCGATATTCTGCCGGGTGACCCGCAAGGCGCCAGCTTCGTGAGCCTTGAGCGCGCAGAAGCGCTCGGCCTCTGCCCTACGAGCCGCATCCCGTTTACGCTCAGAATTCTTGCCGAATGCGCCTTGCGGCGCGGCACCGATCCGTCGGCGATCGACTTGTCTTTCCTGGACCGGCGGCCGCGGAACGGCGTTATCGAATTCTATCCTGCGCGGCTGCTGCTCCAGGATTTCACCGGTGTGCCGCTCATGACTGATCTCGCGTCGATGCGGGACGCC